>JAADHD010000090.1 GCA_013152075.1 Verrucomicrobiota bacterium
TTTTGAAAATGCGCACGGTCATTTTATCATTGTGGATTGCTGTCCGTTTTACGCTGAGATGGGTGGGCAACTGGGCGATACCGGGGTGCTAGTTGATGATGGCAATGAAATTCACGTGATGAATACCACCAAAGCCGGCGATGCTATTTGTCTGCAAGTGGAGGAGTTGCCGACCAAAAAACAGGTTCAGCTGAAAGTGGATTCCGATCGTCGCGCGAGAATCGAAGGGCATCACACGGCTACCCATTTGCTGCACTGGGCCTTGCATGAAGTGGTGAGTAGCGATGTGGCCCAACAGGGTTCATTGGTCGCTCCCGATCGCCTGCGCTTTGATTTCAACTGTGCAGCCTTGACGCCAGATCAAATTGCCGAAATAGAATCGCGGGTGAATGAAAAAATCACTGCAGGCGAGGATGTGTTCTGGGGTGACCGAGATCACGCGGAAGTTAAAGACCGCAAAGATATCATGCAGTTTTTTGGTGATAAGTACGGCGATAAAGTTCGCGTGGTGCAAATTGGAGGCGGAAAAGACGAGTTGAATGGTTACTCTATGGAGCTGTGCGGAGGCACGCATGTGCGGAACACAAAGGATATAGGCCTGTTTAAAATTCGCAGTGAAGGAGCGATTGCTGCTGGCATCCGACGCGTGGAAGCGGTGTGCGGGACGGCGGCACTGGACTATTTGAATGAAACGCTCAATGAGCTGAAAGCTGAGCATGATCTGCAGGAAGAAAAATTGAGGCAGAGCAATCAGCAATTGGGTGAAGCTGGTGCGGATGCTGTCGCAGTTCCTGAGCTGGATAAGGCTTTGGTTGCTTCTTTCGTGGCGATGATGGATCACACAGTGGATCAAAAACAGCAGGCAATAGTGGCTTTTAAAGAGCGCAATCGAGTGGTGAAAGAGGCTGCTGCCGAAGCAGACAAACGGCTCAAAAAAACCAGAGCGGCGGCGCAGGCAGGCCAGGCCGACGGCATGATCAAAGAGCTGATTGAAAAAGCCCAAGCTGATTCGGATGGCGGTATGCCGGTTCTGGTGGAAAATTTTGAAGAGGCCGATCCCGGTTTATTACAAGAGCTGTTGAACGGTTTGAAAAAAGAGCAGTTCGACGGTGTGGCGGTGATGACTTTGTCGGCGGAGGGCAAAGTGAATATCGGAATTTTTGTCGCTGCCGATTACACGGGAAATTTTCAGGCCGGAAAACTGATGGGAGACCTGGCTCCAATTGTTGGAGGACGTGGTGGCGGTAAGCCGGAGATGGCTCGTGGCGCGGGTTCCAATGCCGATAAGATTCCGGCGTTACAGGAGCACGCACGCAAGCTGTTGAGCGCCTAGCGTTCTAGTGTCTAGTGCTAGAGCCTCACCGAAGCGGCCTACATTTCGTCAACGAAGTATTCTTCGCCGCCAATGATATCGGCTTCGAGATTAACTCCATTGGAGCGGATACCAGCCAGGCGGCGTTTGCTGCCACGGCGGCGGGCCGGGCTGTTAAGCACGCGGTTGACATAATCCACGGCAAGCGGCGCGGCGGCAAGTGCACCGACGGTTAATAAAGTCGTTGCCAGACTGTGGCGGGTTTTACTTTTCATTCGATCTGCCAGAAGCAGACCCACCGCACACCCAACCGCTGTGGGCGCTATTGAAACTGCCGTGCCGAGCAAAGCGGCATTGGGGGCTAAAGAATTTTCGGGGCGTATTGGATCGGACACAAAATCACGGTAGCTCAAAAATTGCGGAAAGAAACTACAACTTGAGCTTTAAAGCTTAAGATTGTGGTGTGCGAATAACAAGATTGCGAATTTCCGACATGTCTTCCATGGCAAATTTTACGCCTTCACGACCCAGGCCACTGTCTTTGACTCCTCCATAGGGCATGTGATCAACTCGCCAGCTCGGCACGTCGCCGATAACGACACCCCCAACTTCGAGCTCGTCCCATGCATACTGCATTTTGTAGAGATCCCGGGTGAAAATCCCCGCCTGTAAACCAAAGCTGCTGTTATTAACCTCTTTGATCGCGCTCTTGAAGTTTTTGAATTTACTCAGGACAGCAACGGGACCGAAGGCTTCCTCTGTGCAAACTTTTTGTTGGCGAGGAACGTTTTCCAGCAACGTGGCTTCGAGCATGGCTCCTTTTCTCTTCCCTCCGCAAAGGACTGTGGCACCCGCTGCAGCCGCTTCCTTGATCCATAACTCAAGGCGTTCAGCTTCTTTCTCGGCAATCATGGGACCAATGAAAGTAGACTCATGTTTCGGATTTCCCGATTTTAGTTTTTTGGCGGCAGAAACCAGACGCTTCTTGAGCGCGCTGTAGATTTTTTCATGAACAATGATTCGCTGAACTCCTATGCAACTTTGTCCGGATTGATAGAAGGCACCAAAGCTGATACGATCCGCAGCATCCTTCAGATTGGCATCTTCATCGACAACCACTGCAGCATTACCTCCCAATTCCAGAACGACTTTTTTCTTTCCGGCTTGAGATTTTAATTTCCAACCTACACTGGGCGACCCGGTGAAACTTAACAATTTCAAACGATCATCCGTGGTGAAAAGGTCAGCGCCGTCTCGGCTACATGGCAGGATAGAAAATGCGCCCTTTGGCAAATTCGTTTCGGCTAAGACTTCGCCAATGATTAGCGCTCCAATTGGAGTTCGGCTGGCCGGCTTAAGAACAAAAGGGCAACCGACCGCAAGTGCAGGGGCAACTTTGTGGGCCGCAAGATTCAAGGGGAAATTAAATGGTGATATGAACGAACAAGGACCAATGGGGACTCTTCTCCACATGCCGCGATATCCTCGAGCTCGTGGAGAAATCTCCAGTTCCTGCACTTCTCCATTGATGCGGACTGATTCTTCCGCTGCGATACGAAATGTATCGATGAGCCGAGTCACTTCACCACGGGAATCGATGATAGGTTTCCCTGCCTCGACGCACAACGCCTGTGCAAGCTCTTCGGCCCGCTCTTGAAAGCGCGTGACGCAATGCTGAAGGACGGCCTGCCTCTCATAGGCTGGCATCTTGCGCATTGGCTCAGCCGCCTTGCTGGCAGCCGCAATGCCTGCGGCAATAGCTTTTGGATCAGCGAGTGCAACCTTAGTAGCAATCTTCCCGGTGTATTTGTCCGTGACCTTGAGTAATTGATTCGCTTGAACCGGCTCATTAGCCAGGTAGTAAGGGTAGATTTTTTTCATACGGGACAGTGAGGATTAAATTTCTGAGCTTCTTTTTTTGATATCAATGTTAAGGATTTGATCATTTTCCGAATAGTCGATGGGGCAATCAATAAGATGAACGCCACCTTCTTCGAAACATTTACTGATGGTTGGAATCAATTCATCTGCGGCTTTAATACGGTGTCCATTGGCACCATAACTTTCAGCATATTTGACGAAACAAGGGTTCCCGAAATCCAAGCCCCAATTCTGAAAATTCATATTCGATTGTTTCCATTTAATCATTCCATACGCCGAATCATTTAAGATCAGCACCACAAGATCCAGTTTTAATCGGACCGCAGTCTCCATTTCCTGACTGTTCATCATGAAGCCTCCGTCACCGCAGATGGCCATCACATTCTTATCCGGGCTCACCATTTTAGCGGCCATCGCTGAAGGCAGTCCGGCGCCCATAGTGGCCAGGGCGTTATCGAGCAGGACGGTGTTCGGGCGATTTGCTTTGTAGTTTCTCGCGAACCATATTTTATAGACACCATTATCTAGGGCAATGATGTCGGCAGCACCCATCACCTTCCTGATATCCGCTACCAATCTTTGCGGATAGACGGGAAAGCGGGAGTCATTCACACCTTCGGCAACTTGCGCTTCCATCGCATCCCGCACTTCCATGAAACGGGTGAAATCCCAGTTCGGTTGGGGTTCAAGTTCTTCATTCAGTTGCCAAATGGTATTGGCAATGTCTCCCACCAATTCTGTTTGCGGGAAATATACCGGGTCAACGACCGCTGAATTAAAGTTGATGTGGACGACCTGACGTTTTCCGTGTTCCATAAAAAACGGCGGTTTTTCAACCACATCATGGCCCACGTTGAGAATCAAATCGGCATCATCGATGGCGCGATGTAGAAAGTCGTTAGCAGAAAGAGCAGCATTTCCGATGCAAAGTTCGTGTGATTCATCGACAACTCCTTTGCCCATTTGGGTTGAAATGAAAGGAATGCCTTGTTTGTCGACAAAGGAGCGTAGGCTTTTGGCGGTTAATTTCCGATTCGCACCGGCGCCAATCAGCAGCAGGGGATGTTTCGCATCCTTTAGAAGTTGGATAGCCGATTGAATGGCCTTGCCCTCAGTCAAAGGTCGCCGGACTTTACTTATTTGAAAGGGGAGCTGCGCGGTTTCTTCCGCAGCTATGTCTTCAGGCAATTCCAGATGAACCGCCCCGGGACGCTCTTCTTCCGCAAGACGGAAGGCCTCCCGAATTCTGGAAGGAACACTATCGCCACTCACAATCTGACGTGTATACTTGGTGAGTGGTTTCATCATATCGACAATGTCAACTATCTGAAATTGACCTTGCTTGCTATGTTTAACGGGTTTCTGCCCTGTGATCATCATCATAGGCATTGCTCCCAGTTGGGCGTATGCTGCTGGCGTAACAAAATTAGTGGCTCCGGGCCCGAGTGTCGCAAGACAGACACCTGTTTTACCAGTGAGCCTGCCATAGGTAGCGGCCATGAAGCCCGCGCCTTGCTCATGTCGAGTCAGGATTAGTCTAATGCTAGAGTTGCGCAGCGACTCAAGCATATCCAGATTCTCCTCCCCCGGGATTCCGAAAATGTATTCTACGCCCTCGTTTTCGAGGCATTTTACAAAAAGGTCTGATGTTTTCATTTAATATCGGTATTTATGTGATGAGCAATCAGGGATAATTTCAGAATTCCTGTGCCTCGAAATGCGAATGGCGGGTATTTGCCATAGTCTAAATTTCTTGGGCATTAAACAACACCGTAAGCAAGCATGGCGTCAGCTACCTTTACGAATCCTCCTACGTTAGCTCCCTTGACGTAATTCACCCACTGGTCTTCATCGCCATAATGCACACATTTCTCGTGAATCTCTGACATGATGTCTTTGAGTTTACCATCAACTTCTTCGCTGCTCCAAGATAGACGCAACGCGTTTTGACTTTGTTCCAGGCCGGATACAGCCACGCCGCCGGCGTTTGCCGCTTTTGCGGGGCCGTAAAGAATTTTTGCATCGAGGAAAGCATGCGCACCTTCGAGCTCGGTCGGCATGTTTGCCCCTTCACAAACTGCTTTGACCCCATTGGCTAGCAATTCGCGTGCATCATCGCCGTTAATTTCGTTCTGTGTCGCACAAGGCAGCGCGACGCCTACAGGCACAGCCCATGGTCGTTTGTCTGCATGAAATGTGGAACCACTGAATTTCTCTGCGTACTCGCTGATACGACCACGGCGCACCTCCTTTAGGTCTTTGATAAAAGCGAGCTTTTCTGCGTCTATTCCGTTGGGATCGTGAATGAATCCGGACGAATCTGACATCGTCACCACTTTACCTCCCAACTCTGTAGCTTTCTCAGCGGCATAAGTAGCCACATTGCCGGAACCAGATACCGCAACATCCTTGCCTTCAATGCTGTCGCCAATCCGGTTGAACATATTTTGGCAAAAATAGACACAACCGTAACCGGTTGCCTCCGTACGAATGAGACTTCCGCCAAAGGCCAAACCCTTACCCGTTAGAATTCCTGCATAACGGTTAGCCAGTCGTTTATATTGTCCGAAAAGGTAGCTGACTTCACGTCCGCCCACTCCAATATCGCCGGCGGGAACGTCTACATCTTCGCCAATGTGCCGTTGCAACTCGGACATGAGCGATTGGCAAAACCGCATCACTTCACGATCACTTTTCCCTTTGGGATTAAAATTACTTCCTCCTTTTCCGCCACCCATAGGTAAACCGGTCAGGCTATTCTTAAAAGTTTGTTCGAAGCCAAGGAACTTGAGAATACTCAAGGTTACGCTGGGGTGAAACCTCATCCCTCCCTTGTAAGGCCCGATCGAATTATTGAATTGCACTCGCCATGCTCGATTCGTCCTCACATTCCCCTCGTCGTCTTCCCAGCCCACTCGGAATATGATCACGCGGTCAGGCTCGGTCATCCGCTCCAGTATCTGTGCTTTGATATACTCCGGATGATCAAGAACATACGGCATCAGGGTTTCAACGATTTCAAGAACAGCCTGGTGAAATTCGGGCTCATGAGGGTTACGTTTAATGAGGCCTTTCATAAAGGCATCGATTTCGACTTGTGCGGTATTGTTGCTCATAATTAATTTTAGTCTTTGATTATTGCCTGTCTCCAATCGCTATTTGATACCAACAATTTGCCGGAGTCGAATGTGCAGGTGTTTTATTCTGTCGGGTTTCCATGCTTGGATATATTTTTCCAAACCTAGTGAGGAATATCCATTTCCTCTCCTTGGCGGCTCAGACAAACTCACCCTACACAGCGTAATAATTTTATATTTTTCTAAAGATAAAAACTCAACAATCCAAAACTACATCACCATCCGGTAAACAGGAACAAGTTAAGCAGGATCCCGGCGGACATTTGTAGTTAGTGCGCATACTATAAGAAACTTTCCCAGATACAACCGCAACCATGCATTGACCGCAAGAACCCGCACGACAATCATACGAGACTGGGACTTCGGCGCGTTCTGCAGCATCTAGAATACTACCGTCGTCGGCTGAGATTTCGATTTCCTTGTTTGATTTCGCGAAACGGATGGTTCCCTTTTCAGCAGAATCGTTTGCTGTTTTCCGCTTGGTAGGTGCCGCAAAGTGTTCGTAAAGAACGTCCTCCTCCGGCACACCCCAGCTTACTAAATCATCTGACAACTGAACCATCATCCTTTCGGGTCCACAGATAAAAAAGCGATAGTTATTACTCGGGAGAATAGTTTTGAACTGATCGACGGTCAGGCGGCCACAGTGCTGGTCGATTGGGAAAGGAAGGTCATTGGGTAAAGATCCGGGCTCCTTGATCTGTGTGTAATGGATGTGCAAATGGATATTACTTCTAGTGCGCATCACCTCCGCAATACGAGGGTGCAACATATCCTCATCGAACAGGACATTTTCGTCATTTGCTCGAATGGTGTAAAAAAGCCAGGCTTCCCGGGATTCATTTTCCTCGATGATACTGTTGAGCATACTAAGCATGGGAGTAATCCCCACACCACCCCCGATGAGAACTACTGGCTTCGAATCAAGCGGATCATCGCTAAATGCTCCGGCAGGACTACTCACCTGAATAAGGCTTTTGTAAGATGAAGCGGATTCCTCATCCAGTTCATTGTGAAAGTAGCTTGATCCAACTCCCGGCGGCGCATCGGGCGCATCGCGTGGAGGCAGTTGCAATTTTATAGAAACTCGGTAGTAATCCTGGCCTGGACGATCGGAAAGACTATATCGGCGCGTAAGAGGTGCTGCCGCACCCGCAATAGGCAACTGGAAAACCAGATGCTGACCAGGTTGGAATGGTGCGAGCTCCAATCTTTCATCTTTGGGTTTCAAATAAAACGAACAAATACCGCTGTCTCCATGCAGCACTTTTCTAACGACCACAAAATTGGCGAATCCCTCCCAGGCAACGCTTTGATCCATCACCCGCTTCCGGCGTTCCCGCATCAGGTTGAACTTCTCCTCTAACAAAAGCGAACCTTGTAAATACTGTTGGTTCAAGAGCTGGCGTGAGCGAAGCAAACTGGTGATACTGATAATCGCCCATATAAGAACGGCCACGCAGAGAAGCCAACCTGCGAGTTCAAAGGGGTTAATTATTAATTCATCCATAAATTCAAAATTTGACGCGCCATTCGCAACGAAGCCCGTAACCGACATCATTTCTCGTAGGTCGCAAATCGTCATCATAACCTGCGACAAATGCATCCAACTGAAGAATGGAGTGCTGCCCAAACGGTTTCTGATATCGTAGCGCAAATCCTAGTGAGTTCTCTCCGCCATCACTAGTAGAAACTCTCCCGCCAATTTCTGAAATTATAGAACCTCTTTGATCGGACAGAAAATGTTGATAACCAGCAGCAAAGCCTACCGATTCACCAACCTGATTTCCCAAAGGTGCCTGGAAATCACCCAGCCCGGTCGCAGCATAGAGAATCCCCATGATGCCCAGAGGGCCACCTACGGAAGGGTCACGCGCCGCTGATGTATAATTTCCAGTTCCGTAGAAGCTGTCAAAATAGAAGATGTCGTCATTAAATGTCATGGTGCGTGAAATCTGTGAAGTCAGAACTGCCCCGCTATCGATTGCATCAGAACCATCGCCGAGAGCGTAGCTTCCGTTTATGCGGACCGTTGAATTCCACTCACCGATTCGACGCGTGTCGCCGACCCCTCCATATACTCCGTCTCCGCCGGTAATGTCAGCACCATCGACGTAAACAAAATCAACTTCGATTGTTGTTTTGTCGTAGTCAAAGGCGGTAAGTAAACCATAGATGTATGCGTCAGAATCGCGCCTGTTATCACCACGGTGAATTTGATTGTATCCCGCTAATACCGTGATCCTGGCCGCGTTGGATCCCAAGGTGAATAGCGATGCCCTGGTGATTCCGATTGAGTCGATGAAATCATTAATAAGTATCCCTTCCTGAAAACTCAAGGGTTGCCGACCAATGGAAAATCCATAATCCAGATTTCTGGTATCATTCCGATCCAGGCCAGGAAAAATTTCTCCAAAATCACCTTCAAAAAATAGCGTTCGGATGTTCCCGTTCAAGGCGTCAAAAAAACCTTCATCGTCACCCTCAAACTCATAACCAGAGAAATTTCCATCCCGATCCAGAGGGCGGAACCCTATGACAACACGTTCGGTAGGAGTAAGATACAAATTCCCGAATAGATCCAGGCGGTTCACCCATTCAGAGGTGGTGCCAAAGCCGTTATTAAAACTCTGCACGGCCGTCCTGGCTTCACCGTAAATAATGAATACGGGTTGCCAAACTGCACCCGTCGGAATCTCAACACCGCCGTAAAGAGGGCCAGGTGCAAGAAAAGGATTGCCACCAAATAAGTTGCGGCGTTTAGGTGCCTTGTCCAGTAGACTGGTGTCTCCAGTCTCGTGAGATTCTGCAATGATTCTCTCTCGTTCCCTGTTTTGGGGAAATAGGGTATCTTCGATCACCTCAGTGATCAGTTTGGGGCGCTTGATAAAATCTTTTCCCAGCTCCTCCCATGGAGTGACCTTGTCGCTAAGAAGCAAGCTCTCCTGACTGTGTTCGTCATCAGCTGCATGCGAGAGCGGTATTGCACTCACCAAACCTAGGCAGCTTAATATTGCTATATGAAATGTTTTAGATGTTCTCATATCAGATTTGTGAAAAATATTCTATAGACGCAGCTCAACTTATTCAAAAGAGTCATCCTCTTCACTGCCTGAAGCTTTGGGTATGATTGATTTCCCTTTCGGCGCACCGGCGCCTTTAGGAAGCGTCACTGGGGGGATGGTGATTCCCTCCTCGATTCCCCCAATGCCACCAAAGGATGCTGGGTCCTTGTAAGGAAAAGGCGTGCTCGGCACAGCCATAATGTCGCTTTCGCTTGGTTTGAAATTTGTCTCAAAAGGTGCTTGTTGAAGCGTCAGGGTTTTATCCCATATGATTAGCCGACCTCCTTTGCGATCCTTGTCTTGTTTGGAACTCGAAGTTTTGTGGCCGTGGACAATTCGCTTGCTGATTTCTCGTGCTGATAAATTGTAATCAAAAGGGACGACGGATATCGCTTTAATTAAATTCACGGGGACCATTTGGCAGACGAATTTGATATTGACGGTGTAGGGGCCTTTTCCAGTAAGCTGATCTTTTCCGATTTTGTATTTCGCCCAACGAGAGCCTAAAGGAGGGATGCCGCGAGCCTGCTTACGAGCAGCGGTTGGCCGCGCAATAAGGATACCAGGCCGGGTATCGGGACGAACATAGGGTAATGGGTCGATCGAAAAGTTGATGGGCAAAATTTGTTCACGCTCACCACCCCGGTGGTTACGTGTAAGAAACTTCGACTGCAATGAGAATAAATACTTATCCCGCAACCATTTCAGATCATCTTTTTGTCTTTCGAGTCCTGCCGCCGATTTCCAATCAGTTTTCGTTAAGGCATCACCGATCTTTTTAGCATGGTGGTGCACAAAGGTAGAGTGCAAATCGCGCACATCCCCATTTGGATCCAAATCACCGGACTCAAAGACAATTCTCTTGTCGCGATCTTTCACCGTGATGT
>JAADHD010000417.1 GCA_013152075.1 Verrucomicrobiota bacterium
TGGATATTTCGCAGAGTTCAATGGTTTCCTCGCTTTGATCTGTGTCCAAATGTTTTTTAAACTCATCGCGGGTTTGACGAATCATGTCGAGATGAAGGTTAGTCACCGGATCAAAACTTCCGCGCAGAAGAATGATGGGCTTTTTATACAAAACTTCCGCAGGCTGTACCACCTCACCGCTGGGTAGGAATAAAGCTGCATCGGTGAGCCCGCTTTGCACTAGCTGTAAGTGGCATAGGCGGTTGTCGATCATCTCGAAACCTTTACCGCTGAATTTCAACATATCGACTTCCACACGGCCGGCGATCAAGCCGTCCATCAGTGAATAGGCAAAAGCATTCAGGTGCTCACGGTGATAAAAAGCCGCATAGAGCAAGTTGACGCCCACTCTACCGAGAGCCTCCATTTGATCGACATTATCCTCATCCAACAAGCGGACATGAATGAGAATCTGACACGGTTCCGCCTGGGGCTGTAGCTGCAGGCGGATTCCCAACCAGCCGTGACACTCTGCTGAATCCTTGTAGCCTCGCGCTCGCACTGTGTTACAAAAACTGAAAAACGTGGTGTTGTCCCCGCGTCCACCTGACAGCCGTTCAAGCAACAGGTCGTATTCGTAAGCGAGCATGGCACTTACCCGTTCACGGGATACATAACGCCGGGCCTTGCCATATATGGCATCACTCACCGTCATATCATAAGCAGAGATAGCTTTGGCCACTGTCCCTGCAGTAGCGGAAGCTCGGAAAAACCAATTGGCCACCTCCTGGCCTGCGCCAATCTCAGCAAAGGTGCCGTAAGTCGCTGTATCTAAATTGATACGCAGGGCCTTTTCGTAAGTTGACGGGACTTTTCTCTTCTTCTTTTTCATACTGGTTTTGTCTTGGCCATTCATGTTTGGGCACTTTGTGGCAAGACCTTCGAGATCTGCTGACACATTTGGCGAAGCATAAATTGAGCCTTGCCGTTTGCAACGCATCTTATGGGCAATGCATGCAACTGTTTAATAAGCGAATATCAACCGGGATTTTTTGAGGTAATCACGGATTTAGCTTTCAAGTTGCGTATATTTAACCAGTATATCCTACATGGTAGAAAGACATGTTATTCGAGGGAAAAGTATAGTTGTTGCATCGCTCTGTTTGCTGGGAATCTTGCCGCTTAAAGCGCAGGATAAAATACAGGGTGCGAGCGCTGTGTTCGAGCTCTTGAAGGGCTCCCTAGAAAAGGCAGAGTCACCGGATAAGGAAAATGCGGCCCAGCAGGAGGGTTCCATGAAGGAAAAAATCCAGCTATTGCAAAAAAAGTGGGATATTTACACGGATAAACGTAAGGAGCTTTCGGCTGAGGCAAGTGTAGCGGAATGGTTGGATATTTACGACTTGTATACAGAGGCTTCCTTGAAAGCAAAACGTATGGATTGGACGTATGGATTGGGCAGTCTGGAAGCGGGCACCGGGTAAGACTTATGGTGTGTTGGGTGATTTGCCTGACACAAAGGCCTGGCCGCAGTGGCTTACGGCATTTCAGGAAAGGTCAGAAAAATTAAAAGAAGGAACTCCGGAAGTAGCAGCTTACACGTCATTTTTGGTGGAGTTTCTGAAGGGTGATAAGGAGAAAACGTGGCAGCAATGGAAAGCGTTCAGCAAGGTGTTACGTGAGAAGGAAGTTGAGGATGGCGACTATCAGACACAACAACTGCTTTCTTCCCTCGATTCTTTCGAAGAGGCCATTGCCGCTGCGCTGAAAATCGATGAATACAAACTGACAAAATTTGAAAAATCGCTGAAAAAACTGGAAAATAGCGATGAAGAAGATTCAAAGAGAGACGTGTACGGAATGGGGCGTTCCCTGCAGGTTCCAAAATTGGCACAGCTCACAACTAAGGAGAACGCCGCCTCTTTATTAAAACGAGTTTTTGCGATTAAGTTTGAAGCCAACGGGCTTTTCCTGAATCTTGACGATGAAACCTCACAAATTGCGGTTGAGGTTTTGCTTGCTGAACCCAAGCTGATTCAGCAACCTTTGTGGGATCTTATTGCGGACGTTAAGGCAGTTCCGCTGTATGAAATTTACGCGACTAAATTCCCTGCTGCAGTTGTCTCAGCGCGGGAGAAAGAAGATTATTCCTGGCAGGGCGCCGTCAAATGGATCATAGCCAGTCATTTGTTGAAAAATGAAATTACGCAGGCGGTTGATGTAGCCGCTGAGAATTCTGGCAAAAACTCCAACGACAACTGGGTGGCAGGGAAAACTTCTGATCAAATGCTCTCGCAGGGTAAGGGAGGTAATCTGTTCAACTTTTATAAGAGTTTGCTGGAAAAAAATCCTAGTGCGAATGTGTGGGACTCGATGATTGACCTGGGTGCTCGAATCAATCGCAGTGGTGAAGTGAGACAACTTGCGGAAGCGTTGGTTGCCAAACAAGAGCAATCAAATCCCAAAGCCAGGAGTCGGGCGCTTAATTTGCTTGCCGACACGGCACTGGCTGACGATGACGTGGCAAAGGGGCTCGAGTATCTTCGTGAGCGAGCGGCCTTGGCCCAAACGGAAATTGATAAACTTCTCAAGACAGCTAAGCCAAAGCAAAAACAAAAGTGGCAGAACGAGCTTCAGGAATGGGGCTATGAAATTACTGGGCCTGGTGAGCAGCTTCAGAAAATCGGTAAGATCACCAAGCAGGAAGAGGTCAGTAAAGAAGGTTCCGCTATTCTGAGAAAGTGGTACATGAGCCGTCTTTCCACTAGCAAAAAAGACGATTATGATTTTTCAGACAATATAGAATATTTCATCGAGAACAAAGAGTTTGCGCTGGCTGAAAAATATATTCTAAGCAGGATAAAATCAGCCACTGAAAAAGCTCAAGAGGTCTCGAAGAGGGAAAACTACCCAGGTAATAATCCCTTTAATTCGCCGGTCTTTTCACAAGCGCCGGAGCTACTGGTGAAGCTGTATGGCAAAGTAGAACGATTTCAGGACGTCGTTGATATGTTCAAGAAATGGCCATTCTGGGGGGCTTTAGACCTTTCTCAACTGAATGCACGTGGTGGCAATTTGAGTTTTGATCTGGCGAAGGCATTAGAAAAAACTGGGGACACCAAAACTGCAGGGGAAATTTTAACAGCGATGTTGCTGAGTGGTGATCTGAGCAATGATGATGATGCTTACGCCATGTTACTTCGCCTACAGGGGCAGAAGGCGTTGGGTCTTTTGGATGAGCTCTACGCACGCGACGCCTTTGAAGAACGTCCCCTGATCTGGAAGGGAAGTTTGTTACTGAAAAGCGGAAAACTGGCTGAAGCCGAGACCGTCATTCGTAAAGCAATATCAATAGATCCTTCGGATGGGGAACAGGGCAAGGGTGATCGAATGAGAGTGTATGGGGTGCTCGCCGACATTCTAGAAGCAAAAGGAGATAAAGAAGGCAGCAAACTTTTTCGCGGTGTCCTGAAGGCTATCCGGATTGCCGAAGATGCGGATGATGTTTATGGGGCTGGTTTGACGTCAAGAGGGATCAAACAATACAACGAGGCCTTAACCCATTTTGCCGATGCCTATTGTATCCAGTCCCGGCTGGCCAAACAGTTGAATGATGCCGGTAGATTTGAAGAAGCCCGAGTTCATTATCGCCGGGCCTTTGAGCTGATGCCTGACAGTTTCGGACGTATGGAGAGTCACTGTTTTGGCTGTGAGGGGGTTTTTAGTGGTCAGAATGCCGAGGGAATTGCCGAACAGGTTTTCACCAATCTGATTAAGGAGACTCCGAAAAAACCGCAGGTGTATTATTTGCTGGGCTATTTGAGGTCGGCACAAGACCGGGACAAGGAGGCTTTGGAGTTATTTCAGAAAGCGGTTCAGCTCGATCCGGACTATATCAATGCATGGAAAAAAATCGCCGGTTTTCGGGAGAGCCCGTTATTGACTCTGGCCACACGGGATCAGGCGTCACTTGCTCTGGCGCGCTTGGACCCTTATGGGCGTCACGGCGGAAGCTCCGGTGATACCGTATTTGACGTAAAGGGGATGTTGAAACAACTGGAGTCTACGGCATCCGGGGCAGGCGAAGCCGAGGGGGGATTATTCGAGCTGACCGCTACCAAGCAGTTCATCGAAAAGTTGGTAGATGCCCAGATCGCAGAAGCAGGCGAAGAGCTTGCCAAGCGCAATGGGATGAAAAGGGAAGATCTGATCAAACAAATGGCTTTTCAGGGTAGAAACAGCAATGAGCAGGGGCCGCGAAGTCAGATTCGACAGTTTCTGTCTCAACACCGGGTGCTCACCTCTTGGCAACAATATTATCAGGTTATCCTGCAGTCAGGGCGCTGATTGCAGGAAGTGTTATCCACCTTTAAGGAAGCCGAGGCCCTGGGCTTTGGCGACAGCGTTGCGACGCCCGTGAACATTAAGTTTACGGTATAGCGTATTGGTGTGACGCTTAACCGTTCCCGGGGCAATGAACAGGCGTTCGGCGATTTCTTTGTTGCTCAGACGTTGGGCGAGCAGGTTTAGTACTTCCAGTTCTCGTTCGGTGAGTGGATCGATCAGGGGGTCATCGGTTGCTATGTTGGCGTTATTGGTTCTTGCTGAGTCAGTGGTTTCAGAAGAGGTGCGTTTGCGAGCAGATTTATACCCTGCCAGGATGCGGCCTACGTACTCGATGCCTTCAGGGGTGAGTTCCAGCCTATTGAGTAAGGGGATTAACTCAGGGCCGGCGTCAACGAACAGTTGGATAAATCCACCAGGTTGCGATATCGATATTGCCTGGTGCAGTGCAGTGAGCGAATCTTTTTCTTTTTCGAGTTTCTGTAGTAGTAGCGCTTTGATTACCAACACATAAATCAATATGCGTTGGTTATGCGTATCGGTGTAGATTTTTTCAAGCTGATTGAGAAGTTGGGCAAGTTTTTTTAGGGATGTGCGCGTGCCCTCTTTTAGCAGTACTTTTGCTAATGTGATGTGTGGAACAAAGAAGCGATCATAGGAACGGCGGGGGTCACGATCAAAGTTTTTAGCCCATAGAGAAGCTTCAGCCATTCTGCCCTGGCGCATGTGTATTTCAGCCTGAAAAGCTTCGGCGGCAGATAGAAGCGGCGCACTCTGCAGCTCCAGTGCTTCGTGAATGACTTGCTCTGCAAGCTCCTGAGCTTCTCTAGGTCTGTTTTGAGCTTCGTAGGTCAGGGCTAAAGCAAAAGCGGTATGCGCTGAATTTTCAGGGTTGGCTTCTTTGTAATCCTCCAACATCTCAGTTAGTGGATCTTCGGCCTTGTCGGGGTTGCCTTGTTCGCTGTGAACGATGCCTTGAAAATACAAGGCATGGGCGATGGTTTCCGCGAACCCGAGTTTACGTCCTAGATGTTCTAATTTCGAGACCACAGGCGTTACCCCTTCTAAATCGGCTTCTCGCCAATGTATGAAAGCGAGAGCTGCTAGCAGGCGGGTGTGGAAAGCTGTCTCCTGGATGCCCTTTTTCTCGAAAGCGTCAAAAACTACAGACTCGGCTTCATTCATGCGGCCTTCCATTTGTAAGGAAAACACTTGGATAATCATAGCTATACCACGCTCGACCCATTGATCATCATCAAGCAATTTCAGTGCGCTTTCGGTCAGACGTCTAGCCTCCGTCGATTTGGTAATTTCGTAGTACTGGAGGCTACGCATAGCATGTAACTGGCCCTGTAAGCGGTGAATACCCGGAGTGTCAGGGGGCATTTTATTGATCAGAGATTCCGCTTGATTCAAAACGTTATCTCCGTCGAAATCGAGAAGTTCCAAAATCATCCAGGCCTGTTGCAGGAGTAGTTCCGGTTCATTTGCAACTTGCTCGGGCGGTAGCATATTGATCAGTCGGCCAAGACGTGCTTCCTGCTCAAGTTGCATAAGTGAATGGCGATTTTTGATCACAAGCTGTACAGCATCTCCCGGGTCTGTACCTTTCAGGGAGTAGCTGACCGCTTCCTCGATCAAACCCTGAGCGTCGAACCAATCAGCAGCGTGGCTGTGTAATACCGCAAGAGTTTCTTCACCGTTCTCGTTTTTGAGTCGATCCCGTAGAAAATTCTGAAACAGGTGATGGAAACGATACCAGACGCCTTCGTCGTCCAGTGATATCACGAAAAGATTGCTCTCCAATAGATTTGCCATGAGGGGAAACTCTCCGTCCCCGTGTTGCTGTCGGCACTGTGATTCCAGATCCGGATCCGTAGAGATGCAGAGGTATTTGCAAAGAGGCCCAGAAAACCGATCAAGGGCTGCTACTTTAAGCAGGCATTTGCGAAACATTTCGGGTTGATGCGCGAGTACCTCATTCATCAGGTATTCTCGAACGGCTTGAGGCCCTCCTTTTAATTCCCCTAGAAATTGGTTTACGTCTGTGCAGTAACGAAGGTTAAGACTGACTAGTCGTAATCCGGCTGCCCAACCTTCCAAGCGTTTGTCGAGGTTTTGTAAGGTTTGTGGGGAAAGAGAATCTTGCGTAGTCGAGCTGAGAAACTCCTTGGCTTCTTCGGGTTGAAAACGCAGATCCTGCATGCGGATTTCTGCCAGCCCCCCTTGCGAGCGCAGAGTGTTGAGCGGTAATGGTGGGTCGCGCCGAGTGAGAATGATCAAGCGAAATAAAGGCGGCGAGTTTTTGATCAACTCGGATATAAAACTATGAATTTCTTTGTTCCGGATTAGGTGAAAATCATCCAATATCAAGAGGATAGGTTTTTCGCAGGCAATGATTTCTTCTGTCAGGGTGCTTGCCAGTTTAGTAAGGTCCAGCGCCTGAGGGTGGTTGAGTAAGTGAGCAATTTTAGGGCAGGCATGAGGATGTTGTTTTTGAATAGCTGCGACTAAATATTCGAGAAAAACTTTTGCATCATTGTCATTGTCATCAAGCGAGACCCAACCAAAGGATGGTTTTCTATCACTAAGCCAGGTCGTTAAAAGGACACTCTTGCCATATCCAGGAGGGGCGGATACGAGAGTTAAAGCGTCGTCTTTTCCTGCGTCCAAAAGATCAAACAGTTGAGGACGCAGTATAGGGCCGTGTGCCACCCGGGGGGGGTGGAGCTTGGTTTGTAATAAGGATAAGGGTTCTGCTAAGAGCATTGGGAGATCTGTCAGTTTGAGTTTATGACACATGGGAGGCAATCCCAAAATCAAAAAATTAAGCCGAATTAATTTTATTAGGTAATAATAGGGGGATTTATAAGGCTATTGTTCGCTGGATTCGAACCTGGAATGAGCCCGTTCGCAATGGGCCAGCGCTTCTCCTGCAAGGAATAAAGATCCGGTGACTAGTATCGGCAAACCGGATTCGGTCGCTTGTTTCAATGCATCGGCTAGGTCTGATGATTCAAAAAAGGGGATATCACGTGCTTGTGATTCGAGTAAGGATGATGTGAGTTCAGCAACTTTAAGTCCTCGATTGGCGCTGATTTCAACGAAAATAAAGAGCTCGGCGATTGTCGAGAGTTCGGTGAGAATTGAGCCCACCTCTTTAGAGTCCGTGGCTGAAAACACGACTGCTGCGAGGGTTACGTCAGAGAATTCTTCTTTCCATGTTGATACGAGCGCTCGCATAGCTGCCGGATTGTGTGCTCCATCGATGACCATATTTCCCGGTCTGCGATCAAAACGGCCTGGCCAACTCAAATTGTTTAGGCCATGTGTGATAATGGGTGCTGATAAGTCTGGCCAAAGTGTGCTTACCGCTTTAATGGCCAGCTCTGCATTCAATCGCTGGTGGAACCCCTTCAGTTTGATCTCTTGCGCATCGTTGTGATCGGGAGTTTTTACTCGATGCAGGGGTGCATTTTGCTCGTCAGCAACTCGCTCGAACACACATAGAACGGCGGTGCTCTGATTGGAGGAAATAACAACAGGCACACCAGGTTTGATAATACCGGCTTTCTCCAGGGCAATGGCTTCGACCGTATCTCCCAACCACTCCTGATGATCGAGATCCACCGAAGTGATCACACTGATTGTCGTGGGTAGCACATTACTGGCATCCAGCCGACCACCCATTCCAGTTTCTATCACCAGCACTTCGACATCCTGTTGGCAAAAATAGCTCACAGCTAGGGCGGTGGTGATTTCGAAAAAAGTCGGGTGTGTTTCCCATTGGCTTACCTCGTCGCGTACTTGCGTCAGGATACGTGCTACTTCATTTTCCGGAATCATAGAACCGTCGACACGAATGCGTTCTCGAAAGCAGATCAAATGCGGGGAGGTGAAGAGGCCGCATGTTTTTCCAGCGGCCCGACAGATTGAATCGATCATGGCGCAGGTGGATCCTTTGCCATTGGTTCCGGCCACATGAAAGACTTTGCGGCCTTGCAGGGCGTCAAATAGATCTAACTTGTCAAACAGCCGAACAGTTCCTTCCAAGCCGAGCTTGATGCCGAATAACTGTGTGCCGTAGAGCCAATCGATGGCTTCGTCGTAATCCATCAGCTGAATATATTGAGATGGCCGCACTGCCATCGGCCTCAGATTAGGCAGTAGCTGGCTCCATATATTTCACCAGCTGGCCCAAGCGCTCGCGTAAATCAGCGCGGGTGACAATCATATCTACCAGTCCGTGTTTCATAACAAATTCAGCGGTTTGAAATCCAGGCGGTAAATTCTGGTGGGTGGTTTCTTTGACCACTCGAGGTCCCGCGAAACCGATCATGCATTTGGGTTCAGCGATGATAACATCGCCCAGAGCAGCAAAACTCGCAGTGACGCCACCAGTTGTCGGATGGGTTAAAACCCCGATATAAGCAAGACCGGCATCGTGATGGCGAGCTAAAGCGGCGCTGGTTTTAGCCATTTGCATCAAGCTTAAAATGCCCTCGTGCATACGGGCGCCGCCAGAGGCACAGACCAGAATCACGGCGCATCGTTCTTGAGTAGCCGCCTCGATGGCGCGGGTTACTTTTTCTCCAACTACGGAGCCGAGACTTCCTCCGAGAAAGCTAAAATCCATCACTCCTAAGATAACGGGCTCCTCAAGGATTTTTGCCCGCCCGGTCACGATAGCGTCTTTTAAGCCAGTTTTTTTCTGGTAGCCTTTGATTTTTTCCGAGTACGCCTTGAAATCGAGTGGGTTGAGTGACTCGAGATTTTTATCCATTTCTTCAAAAGAATCCGGATCGACCAGCATCTTGATGCGTTCCTTAGAACCCATGATGAAATGGTGCTCACACTTCGGACACACATGATAGTGCTGTTGCAAGTCGGCTTCGTGGATGATGGCCCCGCAATCGGGACATTTATGCCACAGGCCCTCAGGCATTTCGCGCTTCTTCTTGCCGAAAGATTTGATGGATCGCTTCTTAAAAAACCCCATTACTAACAATGCTAAAAATTATTGGCCGAGTGACTATTCACGAATATCGGCTCGTAGGCGCTATTTTACCCTCGGACGACCGTAATCACAACTACCTTTAACGCGCCCGCTTCGTAAAGTGTTTGAGCGCATTCGGAAGCGGTGGCTCCAGTAGTTAAAACGTCGTCCACTAGTAAAATTCGTTGGCCAACAATCAATTTTTTTTCTCGGGACCTGGGAGAAACGGTAAAAGCACCCCGCAGATTAGTCAGGCGCTCGGTGCGTTCGAGCATGGCTTGTCGACGGGTGTAACGAGTCCGCCGCAGAGCATTCACGATTTTCAGGCCTCTACGGCGTGAAATTTCTCGGCATAATTCTTCCGCTTGATTAAATTCGCGTTCACGTAGTCGGCGAGAGTGCAATGGCACAGGTACCAGGATCCAATCGAGTTCTTTATTTGCTTTGGAGATTCGATGATCGTCGAGAGTTTCGTTCAGCATTTCTCCGAGCAGACTGGCGAGAAAAAACTGCCCGTTGTATTTATAACGATGAACTAGCACTCGGGCTAGATCCCTGCTTTGATAGCCGGCTCGGGCAAAATCGAATTGCAGAAGTCGGTTGGCACAATTCGAACATTGAAAGCTGTCAGTGAGATCTCCGGAAAAATGTTGCCCGCAAACTTCACACATAGGGTGGGTGATCGCATGCAGTTGTGTGCGGCACTGTTCACACAAGTATCCATTTTGTTCCGCCATGCTGGTTTCGCATCCGTAACAAGCACGCGGATAAACCAAGCCCAACAGGCCATCTCTGATGTAGCGGGCAGCTCGTTGAATGAATAGAGTTGCGTCTGCCATGTTGGTTTGTTGTCGTCAATCGCCTGAATCACACACAAAAGCTCCACGACTGTATCGTTTTCGCAAAATTAACCATACCACAATACCAGTTAGTAAAACAACCGCCATCGGAATGATTCCCGTTTTTAAATCCTTTCCAGCCCAGGGCAGCATTTCCGCCAGATCCATTTTTCTTCGAGTGATGGGGCTGAAGACCTTGATACCGAATATCCAACCGGCGTGCAGGCCTATTCCCATCCATAAGGAGGAAGTTTTGAGTCTTACGTAACCGAGAATCCAGCCGACGGTGAATAGCGTGGCGAATTCGGCCATGACAAATATGGGATTACCGAATTGAGAAAATATCTGCCCAACTAACCAGAACCCCGAAGTCCAGATTATAGTTTCCGGCATCTGCAGTTCGGGAGGTGGTTTTAAAAAGTGCACCAGCGCATAAACGAAGGTCACAAAAAACAAGGCTTTGAATGGGCGTGTGGTACGTAAAACCAAACCCATTAGTCCCCAGCGGAAAAAAAGCTCTTCGAGTAAAGCCGCTCCAGCAGCGGCGGTCAGGGCGCTGGTGAAAACCCGGGACCATTCAAAATCGTCGCCGCTTCTTGGTTGGTAAAACCCTACTTTCACATAGGCCCAGCCCATCAACAGCAACGGGACAGCAGCCAGAAGAAATCCGAGAGCAAGTTGTTTCCATCGAGCCGTATTGGTTTTGAGCGCGATATTATTTTTCAATCGATCAACATTGTCAGAGTCAGCGCGTATCCAGCGAATAGTCGGATAGATCATCACAATGGCGGCCAGCATCACGGCGCGATTAAAATAGCGCGAGAATTTGGAGCGTTCGAGAGCAGCGTTCAGGGCGTCCAGCGGGCCACCTTCCAGCCAGCCCTGTGCGACGATCCATTTACAGCTGAGAAATAGAGGGGGAGCCAGTATTGCCCCCAGTAGCATAGTGATCGTCAGATAAACCGTGATTTTGAGAGCTTCGCTGCGAAAGATGGATGCTTGCATGGGAAATCAGGATCTCGGTCTTAGAAATTGAAATTTTCAGGAAATATGTTCTTAACAGTTTACTATCCCCGTAAAGCGATAGAGTTTTTAGCATTTTTCACCGCTTTCTCCGGTCTGTCTCCTGAATTCTGAATCCTGGCACTTATAATATTATGATCAAACACGAATGGCGAGAGAGCATACCCGGTGGTGATGTTCGTTACGTCACCGCAAAACGGCACGGTGGAAAATGGAAATTTCAAAGCTGCCTGAAATCAGACGATGACTGGACGGCACTGGATGACTTACCTTTGGAAGATTTACAGCAATTGCGGTCGGTGCTGTGGAATAAATACCAACGTAAGCGTATTCCATACGAACACGTGTTGGAAATCGACGCAATGATCGAGGAAGCCGAAGAAATTGGTGGTCTTTTAGAGGCTGGGGAAAACGTCGAAAACCA
>JAADHD010000118.1 GCA_013152075.1 Verrucomicrobiota bacterium
GAATTTTTTTCCGCTTCCGCTTTATGGATTTGCGGTGGTTTCTCCTTCATAAAGATCAACATGTGAACACAGCTGATAGCAAAAAGAACCGCCGGGGCATAGAACGCCCCTCGCCAGCCAAAAAACTGCACTGAGAAACCCGCTAGAACAAAAGTAAAAGCAGCTGTTGCCTGATACCCCGTCCCGATGATACCCACGGCGCGTCCGCGCTTCTCTGCCGGAAACCAGTTTGCTGCCACCCGCATGCAGGGTGTCCAACCGAGAGCCTGAAAATAGCCGTTGCAAGCCCAAATGAAGATCAGGAAATAAAGAGCGGTTCCAAAGCCAAATAATACGTTCAGTAGAGCTGACATCAACATTCCGACTGCCAGTAATTTGCGTGCCGAGACCTTTTCTGCGAGCTGCCCGTTGATTAACTGCCCGAATCCGTAGGCCAGTTTTAATCCCCCAAGGATCAGTCCAATCTGCGATTTGGTAAATCCGAACTCCTCTTCGATTCCAGGGATTGCTGCCGAGATGTTGGTACGACAAAAGTAGAACGAACCATAGGTGATCCACAAAACCCACATCACACTGCATTCAGCGCGTTGAAAAGGCTCTCTAATAACGGGAGGAGTTTTGGAATCAGCCATCAATGAGATGCCATCCAATCAGAACTTGGTGTGGGAAGAAAGCAAAACTACCATTATTTAAAAAGCTCTGAAGCGGGGGGCATTATATTTACTCAGTCAATAGGGCAGCTTTTACAGACAAACTTTTACACCACCTCAGTAAATATATGCAGATTGGATATATTATTGCGAATGCTATTAAAACTAACCACATTACAATCGCACTCTCTATTTCAATAACCATACTTTATTGTGGATATAATTCCTAGAGATTGTCAATCTTCGCTCATCAATTCTATAGCTAATTAGTTACCCCGATCCAGTATGCCAAAGTCGAAACCGAAGAAACATTTAAATACCAAGGTGAATTTCGATTGAGGCAAGGAAATGACCAGCCATTAGGCGGCTTCATGTTTTCCAGACTAAACAGTTTTATTAAACAACCCCTCCAGAAAAGATGCTTTGCGATGTAAATCGGCCTACGGGATCGCTTCTACGTAGAAAGTTTTATCGGCTTCAATAAGGCATCGTCAAGCCCATAATCATCTTGGATTTCTTCTTTCCTGATCGCCAATCTGCCATTCTCTTATCCCCGTGACTTCCTCGCCACCCAGTCCACCGCCCGCAGGCCCTTATCATGAACTCGAGCAGCTCTTGCTTGATTTTATGAGCTCCCCTGATGCATCCAATGACGACTCACACTTCAACTCTCTGGCGCTAGAGGTCTTCCGCTTCCAGTATCAACACAATCAGCCCTATCAACAATGGTGCCAGCATCTCGGCATCGACGATCCGAGTGGGCTCACTACTTGGCAGGAAATTCCAGCCGTTCCCACTTCCGCCTTCAAAGACTCCGGACTTGCACTGAACTGTTTTCCGCCTGACTCCCTCAACACTATTTTCAAAACCAGCGGGACCACCAGCGATCAGCAGAGACGTGGAGAACATGGATTTTATTCGGTCGATCTCTACGAGCATTCAATTCTCACCGCGTGGCAACAACTCAAGTTGCCCGAGAACCTGCCCGGGCTCTTCCTGACTCAAACTGCGCAAGACGCACCCGAGTCATCACTCACCCACATGATGGAAGTGATTTCTTCTGTCTACCCCACCACCGACCTAAATCCATTTTTCGTTTCGCCAAGCGGAGACCTCGACAGCTCACGATTCATTCATGCCTGCCAATCACTTAATCAACCCGTCCTGATTCTTGGAACCGCTCTCGCATTTCTCAATTTGATCGAAGACAAACAAGCAAGCTCACCAACCCTACACCTCCCACTTGGATCCCGCCTATTTGAAACCGGTGGTTACAAAGGCAGCGGACGCAATTTGGAGAAGTCCACCTTCTATGAAGACTTGAGCCGAAACTTTTTTGTCTCTGCAAAAGATATCATCAACGAGTACAGCATGACCGAACTCAGCTCACAATTCTACACCCATGGACTGGAGCTCCCTCACATCGGCCCCCACTGGACACGCGTCCAGGTCATCGATCCGGAGACCCGTAAAGCTGTCTCGCCTGAGCAGACCGGCCACCTGCAAATACTCGACCTCGCCAATCTCGGATCCGTTGCCTGTATTCGCACTGAAGACCTAGCAATCGCCACCGCGGCCCCCGCTTCGTTCCACCTAGTCGGCCGTGATCCCTCTGCTCTGCCCCGAGGATGCTCGCGATGAAATGCTCAATCAATGAACCAATTCGCACTTCTGCTGTCTTAACCTCAATACCAAATTTATCACTGCCTGTGAAATTCAGCCTCATGAAAACCCTCACGATTTTTTACCTATCGACGCTCTTGCTGACCAGCCTCAACGCTGCCGATACCAAACCTTCCACCGAAAAACAGGACTTCTCTCCCCAGCCACCCACTCCCTATCTTTCCCCATCGGAAAGCATGAAGCTTTTCGAGTTACCAAAAGGCTACAGTCTCGAACTTGTTCTCAGTGACCCGCAAATCGAAGAACCGGTCGTCTGCGTATTTGATGGCAATGGCCGCATGTTCGTCGCCGAGATGCGCACTTACATGCAGGACATCGACGGCAGCACCAAATTCGAAAAAACCAGTCGTGTTTCCATGCATATAGACACCAACGGTGATGGCAAAATGGACAAACACAGCGTCTTCATCGACAACTTATTGCTACCGCGAATCCTGCTCCCTCTCGATGATCGCCTCATCGTCGGCGAGACTAACACACTCGACCTTTACTCCTACCGCGACACCAATGGCGACGGAGTGGCCGATGAAAAAAAGCTCATCTACAAAGGCGGTGAACGTGGGGGCAATCTGGAACATCAACCCAGCGGGCTGATCTGGTCGATGGACAACTGGCTATACACCACCTACAACGCCTACCGTTTACGCCTGACCCCTGATGGCAAAATGATCAAGGAACGCACAGCCGCCAACGGTGGTCAATGGGGGCTCACCCAGGACAATCACGGCAAGCCCTGGTATGTGAATGCCGGCGGTGAAATCGGGCCGATCAACTTCCAGCAACCTATTGTCTACGGCGCTTTCAATGTGCCGGATCAATTTCCGCCCGACTACCGAGAAGTCTACCCTCTCGTCCTCAAACCTCGTCAAATGCCCGACGTGCAGGGTGGCGCTCTGCGCTTCCGCCCTGACAACAAACTGCTCAATCATTTCACCGCCACCTGTGGTGCCGAAGTCTATCGCGGGGATCGCCTGCCCAAAGACCTGCAGGGAGACCTACTGTTCTCCGAACCTGTCGGCCGCCTGATCCGTCGATCCAAAATCACCGTGAAAGACGGCGTGACCCATCTACTTAATGCCTACTACAAAGGTGAGTTCATTCGCTCCACCGATGCCAATTTCCGCGCCGTGAATATGTGCACCGCTCCCGACGGCACTCTCTACATCGTCGACATGTATCGAGGCATCATTCAGGAAGGCAATTGGGTGAAAGAAGGCTCCTATCTACGCAAAGTGGTGCAGCAATACCAACTCGATAAAAACTTTGGCCGCGGCCGAATTTATCGCCTGGTGCACAAGGATTTCAAACGCGGCCCGCAACCAAATATGCTCGACGAATCATCGGCTGAGCTTGTGAAACATCTCGAACATCCCAACGGCTGGTGGCGTGACACCGCACAAAAACTTCTCATCTTAAAAAGAGATGCTTCCATCGTTCCTGCACTAAAAACGATGGCTCGCAGCA
>JAADHD010000305.1 GCA_013152075.1 Verrucomicrobiota bacterium
AAGTACAATCCCGCCGGAAGCTTTCAAATGACGCACCGCGAATGACAACTCCGGCGTTGAACGCGGGGCGGTAAATAAATAAACATCTACTCCGTTTTGGGTGGCTACCTCTGCAACATGAGCAGCAAATTCTTCAGCGTAGTGACGAGTGTCATGAGCGATGACGATCGACGTCCTGCCGCCACCGTTTTCTTTTTGAGCTTCGATCAAGCAGCGCACGTAGCCAGTCGTCGCCCTTTTCAGATTGAAAAAATTCAGCGCATTGGTTCCCACACAAGGAAATTCAGGACGACCGAGATCGTTTGGAGTGCCCAACTCAGCAGCGGTAACAATTTTGCCAATGCTGCGCCCCCGCAAGCCACCGGTCCCAAATTTCAGGGTTTGATAAAAACGGTCATTGAGCTCTCCCCACTCTTTTTTATCCACCAACTCCCCCACACTCTCGTGGTAAAGAGGCAAATCGCTGGAGTCCAACAGTTGCCGAATATTCTCCGCGCTGGATGAAAGAAGGTGGCCGTCAGAGACAGCTTGTTCGATGGCCTTGCTAAGTTCGCTTGTCATTTCGTTTGCATTGTAGTTCTTCGCCGTGAGAATTCAATCATTCTACAATGACACAGTGGGAATCACAGTTACAAGCGATGCCTAACAGCCAGACCACCACGGGGCGTGTTCTGCATGGTTCGGCCCTGGGACGATCCGATATCAGGATCGACCAATTCGATGGACACTGGTTGGTGCAAACCCGTGACGGTGATTTTCCAAACGAGCTTCGCAACATCGCTCCCAGACTCGCCCGTTCCGTGTGGTGGAAAAAGCTCGATAAAGATGCCAAAAGCGCCCCGGAATGGGTGGAAGGTGAAAAATTGACCGCCCCTTTCCCCGTGAAAGAAAACGACACGGACTATCTCATCGATTTTGCTGCAGGTTATTCTCAAGGCCTATTTCTGGATCAACGCCTGAATCGAGAAAAGCTACATGAGAAAATTCAAGCCGACGACCGGGTGCTCAATTGTTTTGCCTACACCTGCTCTTTTTCGGTAGTGACCGCACAAGCCGGCGGGATCGCTACCAGCATGGATCTGTCCCCACGTTATCTGGAATGGGGCAAGGAAAACTTCCGCATCAACCAGATCGACCCCGATGATCATTATTTCTGTAAAGGAGATGTGATGGACTGGCTCAAGCGTTTTGCCCGACAAGGTCGCACTTTCCGCGGCGTGATCCTTGATCCCCCTACTTTTTCCCGCAACGGTAAGAAAATTTTCAAGGTGGAGAACGATTACACCGAACTGGTTCGCCTGGCTGCTTCCGTGTTGGATGAAAGCGGCGGCTGGTTGCTCTGTTCGACCAATCATCATCAACTCCATCCCTGGCAGTTCGAACCGATGCTGTGCGAAGGAGTTGATCTGGCCGATCGATACGTGAATAAAGTTGAAACTACCCCGATGCCGCCCGAATTTGAAGGCGACGACTATTTGAAATCCTTCTGGCTTGATGTTGAATAGAAGAACTCACGACTATGCGTTTTATTTCCTACCAGCAGAAAAATTTTAAATCGGCGATCAAAAGCCTGTCTCGGCGTTCCCAACCTCTTGCCGAGGTCGAAAAAACGGTCGCCCAGGTGATTGCCGAAGTGACTAAAAGCGGCGACAAAGCACTGCTCGCATTCGGCAAAAAATTCGACCGGGTGAATTTCCGTAAAGGCAGTGATTTAAAAGTCCGCACCAGTGAGCTGAAAGCTGCGGGCAATTCTCTGAAGCCCAGTGAAAAAAGAGCGATCGCCGCTTCACGCAAAAACGTCACGGCCTTTGCCAAGCACAGCCTACGCAAAAACTGGACCGCGAAAAATGCGCAGGGCGCTCGGGTGGGTGAAATTTTCCAAGCCTTCGAACGTGTCGGCATTTACGTGCCCGGCGGCACCGCTCCGCTGGTTTCGACGGTAAACATGACGGTCGCACTGGCCAAGGCCGCCGGGGTGCCGGAAATCGTCGTCTGCACGCCACCCGCACCTGATGGCTCTATCAATCCCGCTCTTCTCTTTGCCTTGCAACAAGCCGGTGCGACGGAGATCTACAAAATCGGTGGCGCCCAGGCACTGGCCGCCATGGCCATCGGTACCCGCACGATTGCTCCCGTGACCAAAGTTTTCGGGCCGGGAAATTCCTACGTGGTTGAGGCCAAACGACAACTCTTCGGTCTGGTAGCGGTGGACCTCTTGCCGGGCCCGAGTGAAATCCTGGTGCTCTGCGACAGCAGTGCCAAACCGGCCTGGATCGCCACCGATCTGCTCGCCCAAGCCGAGCACGGCCCGGACAGCGCAATGGTGCTGGTCAGCGATAGCAAAAAAACACTCAACGCGGTGCAGGCAGAGGTAGAAAAACAGGCCCTGACCCTGAAGCGTCAGAAACCTTTGCGAGAAGTACTGAAAAAAGGCTCCACCTATGTTCTGGTCAAGAATATGGAAGAGGGAGTTCAGATCTCGAACGACTTTGCCCCGGAGCACGTTCTGCTTATCTCGCGCAAGGAAAAAAGCCTGCTGCCAATGATCAAAACCGCGGGCGCGATCTTTCTGGGCAACTACTCACCCGTTGCTGTCGGAGACTTCCTCGCCGGGCCCAGCCATGAACTACCGACCGGCGGAGCAGGAAAATCTTTCGCCGGACTGACCGTCGACCAGTTTCAACGCCGCACCAGCGTGGTCAAGCTGGATCGGGCCTCAATGGAAAAATCAGCCCCTATCGTAGCGGCATTCGCCGAAATGGAGGGATTAGACGCCCATGGACGCTCCGCTTCCATCCGAATTGAGAAATAAACCGGGATACAGAACTTTTCGAATGACAAAAAAAAAATATCTTGGCATACTGTTAGCTTACACAAGGGTATGCGGCTGATGCCACAACAGGTTCTGCCGGGAAATTTTTAAGCAAAGACACCAAAAACATGAAGAAAATCGAAGCAATTATCAAACCCTTCAAACTGGAGGATGTGAAGGATGCCCTTTCAGAAGTCGGCATTCAGGGGCTTACCGTGACTGAAGTCAAAGGCTTCGGTCGTCAAAAGGGTCACACCGAAATTTACCGTGGAAGTGAGTACACTGTAGATTTCCTACCAAAAGTAAAACTCGAAATCGTGGTTGATGACGAGGAAGTCGAAGCGGTGTGCAAAGCCATTGTCGATACCGCTAATACTGGAAAAATTGGTGACGGAAAAGTATTCGTCCTTCCGATAGAAGAAGCGATCCGCATTCGTACGGGTGAGACTGGTATAGAAGCTATTGAAGCTTCCCAGGCCTGACCTTTTCCCTTCCCTGCCACTGCACCGCAGTCAAGACGGCTCGATCAACTGATCGTTGTCCGTCAGGCCGGGGAAACGCGAAAAAACGGTAATTTCGATTACCGTATCACTATTAATTTCCTGACCGGCCCAAGCACAAGCCTGGGCCGTTTCGTTGTTAAGGCGGTGGCCAAAACCCCAGCCACCGTAAGCAAAACGAATCTCGACCTGTTGCGGTGATTCCTCGCTATAAATCCCCAAATGCCGGGCTCCGTAAAATTCTTCGTTACTGCCATTAAAACCGACCATGAGATCCCCTCCATCCTGATTGAGCCCCCCGCTACCCTGAATGGCTATAACGACCCCCTCACCCGTGTCGAGTCGGCGCAGTCGCAGATAGGCTATGTTGCCAGGAACTTCGCTCAATAAAATTGCGCAGTGCTGGCTTCCTTCATTCACTGATTGATTCCAAATCGAAGGATCGCTTGAGCGAAACAACAACAGCTCATCCCAATCGAAAGGAATTTTGGGGGCGGTAATTTCTTTCGGTATATCCGCTCGCTCATTCTGATGAAAATCCGGGGCCGCCTGCACCAATTCTTCAAACTCTATACCAACAATCAGGTCATCAAAATCTATAGCAATAACACCCCCACTCTGATTTTTATCAATTTTTACCGAGCTTAATGCATTGTTGGTAGCCGAATTACTGCTGGCTGGCTGGGCGGCAACCCTCGGCAACACCACTTTATCGGTTATAGGATCATTTTTGGACGAACGAACGGCGCCTTCCGGCAACACTTCCTTGTCGGTCATTTTGGGTGAGCGCTCGTCACCCCCCAGCAATACCTCCTTGTCAGTCACAGGACTAATTTCGGGCACCTTGCCAACACCCTCTGGCAACATCACTTTGTCAGTCACAGGATTAATTTCGGGAGCCTTGGCGGCAACCTCTGGCAACATCACCTTGTCAGCCACAGGATTAATTTCAGGCGCCTTGGCGACACCCTCTGACAACATCACCTTGTCGGTCACAGGATTAATTTTGGACGACTTAACGACACCTCCAGCTGACACCAAAGCTTTCAGTTCATTCAACTCCTTCTCCTTCTCTTTCAGTTCCTCTTTTTTTGTATCCAGCGCTCGTTTGCCAGATGCTATCCGCTGTTTCTGCTGCTGATTTTTTTCCAAGGCAGCTTTTAATTCTTGTCTTACGAGAGGAAGCTTTTCTTCAGCTAGCGATTTGGACTGAAGACCGGCCTCTTGAGATTGCTCTTTCACAGTTGGTGCCACAACTGGTACTGCCCTCCCTTTCCACAACAACACCAAAACCAAACCCAGAATGAAAGCCCCGGCAATCGGCAGAAAACGCAATATCGTTGCCCAAGGCTCCGGCAGGGCATCCGCCCACTCGGACAATGCCCTCCCCCAGAAGTGGGCTAAGTCAGCTATCCCAAAAAAAAATTGTGAATTCCCTTTCATTTTTATCAGCCCCCATTGTAAGCGCGGCATGGCCGAGCTTCAATAGTCGAAATCTAATTTGCCCACATCTAAAAAACGAAAAGCGAAGCGTTAACGATCTAACTAATGCCAATACCCCGCTCTCAAGCTTCCATTTGACCATATACCCCGAGTGCTGTAATTCCTGCGAAAACCAGCAAAGCAATGATAACTCGCCACGGCCCGACCGTCTGATGGCTCACCGTGAAATTTCCGTTTTCATCCCATGAGGTGATTTCTTCGTTCACCAACTTGTTGTAAGCAATAACGTGAGTGATCAAGGTGACAATAGGCAAGCCAAGTCCTATGCCACGAAACCAGACACTGAAAGAACGGCCCAGCGCCTCAGAATAAGATAGCTTGGAATCATCCTCTGTCCTCAACCTAATTCTGAATAAAGCTTTACCTGGAGTTGTGCCCCAAATTGAAAGTATCACAGGCTCTACAAAGACGTAAACAAACAGAATGATCAACCCAAACAAATTGTCGTTCATATCCAGGGCCGGCTCGTAAATAATGGCTAGCAACAGGCCCATTCCGAGACTGAAAATCGCTATGTCGAAAAGCCTGGCCCAATAACGCACCCACGGACGCGCCTGCTCACCCGTCGGCTCATATAACGATCCAGTTGCCCTGGGCCCAATGACATCTAGCTCATCCGTAGAATTAGCCGTGCTCGAAAAAGGCAGAAGCCCCTCGACTTCATGAGCTGGCACCCAGTCAACCATTCCCTCACACCAAACCAGGGTATCCGAAGACAATTCACCCGATTCTAAAAGCCCAATCAATTGGGGTTCGGACACCGGGCCGCGTTGCTCTTTTTGCTGTGAATAATGCCACTGTCTCATCGGATTTCGTATTGTTTGTATTTGAGGTAGTATATGAGCGCCAACTATCCGTCAACGGTTTTGAACTCACTCACGCGAATTACTCTTCATTGGTAATTACTGTCAACAATCCCTCCTTCCACTTGAAAAACAGCCCAGTCGTGTGTATCCAGTTGTCGTGAATAACTCTACGCGGATTCGACTATTTCTATTCGTATTATTGATCTGCTTCAGCAATTCTTCACTCAGTCAGGGCAAAGAGATCCCTTTGGCCTTAATCCCTATCGAGGGTAATCAGGCGGCCAGCGCCAACCAAATACTGACTTACGAAATCAAGAGATGCGGGTTTTTTTATCTAGCGAAGCCTGAACCCGGCGCCTACGTGGTAAAAGGTCGTTTTGTCAGCAAAGGCCTGGAAGGCGAGTTTTTTCATCCGGATGGGCGCAAGCTTTTCAAACGAACCTACTCTGCTGGAAAACTGAAACGAGATGCCCGTCAATTTGCCGATGACATTGTTTTGGCCGCCACCGGCCGACCTGGCATTGCTACCAGTCAAATTGCTTTTATTGGCAACCAGAATGGCAAAACTGATATTTTCATCTGTGATTACGATGGGAAAAACATTCGTCAAATCACCAAAGACGGCCTGCCAAAACGCCATCCTTCTCTGAGCCCTAATGGGACGATCCTGTTTTTCACTGGAAGCGCCGGTCAATCAAGAGGCATATTCCAGATCGATTTAAGAACTAACCAGCGAAAGCAAATTGTCGCCACCAGCGGAAGCAATCACGAAAAAGCTATTGTCTCACCTGACGGAAAACGCTTAGCCATAGCGCTCGCTGAAGGAAATTACAGCGACCTTTATGTTGCCAAAGTCTCGGGCAAATCAAGAAAACAACTGTTCAAAAGCCGTATAGCCGAGCACCAGCCTTCCTGGTCAGCAGATGGAAAAGCCCTAGTTTATACCACGGGAATTGCTCCTGAAAAAACCCAACTGTTCACGGCCAGAATCAAAAACGGCAGCCCACCAACACCACTAGCCATCACTCTGCCCAACCCCAGTCAAGCGAACTGGTCTCCCGACGGTCACCGTATCGCTTTTGTGAGTGAAAACTCTGGCAACAAAAGTATCGCAATCCATGATCTGCGAGATCGAAGCACACGCGTTCTGGTTGCTGGCCAGGCGCCAGTATGGGGCGCGGATTCCCGACATCTGATTTACACCTCTAGTGGAAACCTTTATCGCATCGACGCTGACACTGGGGAAAAAACAAGCGTGATCAGCGGTGGCGGTCAAATCTACGATCCAAGCTGGACTCGCTGACCCGATCATTACGGGTACATTACAATCGACCTGCATTTTTATAATCGCCACTTCAGCAGCTTTCCTTTAACTTGCTCATACTTACAAGCACAGGGAAATGGATATTATCGATCAACTCAGTATAGCTTTGGGCCTTGCCACTCTGGCCGGGCTGAATCTATATTTGACGGTGCTGATCACCGGCCTGGCAGTACGCCTACAATGGGTTGAATTGTTGCCGGAATATCAGAATCTGGATGTGCTTGCGCATCCGGCGGTCCTGATCGCGGCAGGCGTATTTTTCCTACTTGAATTTTTCTCCGACAAAGTTCCCTGGGTCGATTCACTTTGGGACGCCGTGCACACCTTGATTCGCCCCGTCGGCGGAGCCCTTCTCGCCGTTCAGACGTTGGGTGAAACGGAACCTGCCTACAATGTGATCATCGCCCTGCTGGCCGGCGGAGCGACCCTCACCTCACATGGATTCAAAGCCAGCACCCGACTGGCGATCAATGCCTCGCCGGAACCCGTTTCGAATGTGGTCGTGAGTGTCGCGGAAGATGCCGTCGTATTAACTGGTCTCGGCCTGATGACCATTTCACCCAAACTGGTCGGCCTGCTGGCTGTGACCTTCCTGCTGCTAGTGATCTTCTTCGCCCCCAGATTGTTGCGACGCATTCGGGCTTTCTTTTCGTTGTTTTATTACAAACTGACAGCCCCCGCCTCCGATGTTGAAAGCTGTTTCAAGCAGCATTCAAAATTGACCTCGGATGAAGATGTGGTTTTGACTAAAGTCCTTAACGGAAATCGCCCCAATATTTCCTGGGCGGCCGCCTGCGTCACCGGCCAGGTAAAAAAACTCCCCGGCTTGCGGCCAAACTTTCGAGTGAAAATCGCCACCGAATCAAGCACTCCCAATCAACTACATTTCCTCATCAATCGCAGGGGAGGCATAGCGCACCAAACCATCACTCTTAAAAGTCTCGAAGTGACCCATGAACCTCGCTTCCTCAGTGAAGACGTGGCGCTCTACAGTCATCAGGATAAACGCAAACTCGTGCTGCGTTTTCACCGAGGTGAGCGTCAGGTGGCTGAAAAAGTGGTTCAGCGACTTGAAGAGTTGCGGGATCTACCTGAGCGGCTTGAAGAAAAGCCTTAACGCTCTCACTTTTTTGCAATCTTCTGCACTGCGGCGATCAAGCCATCCAAATTGTGCTCCTTAGCTTCGATATCGACGTCGAGCCCAGCAGCTTTCAAAGTGCGTGACGTCGCCGGCCCAATGCTGACGATTTTTAATTGCTCCGGCAACTCCAGTTTTAATTTCAAAAAACCCTCAACTGAAGAAGAGCTGGTGAACGTAATGATATCCGCGCCCTCTTGACTGAATTTTTCAAGCGCTCCGGTGATATCATCCGTATCCGACACTGTGCGATAAGCGATGCCTTCATCCAGAATCACTCCAGCTGCGTTCAAGCGCTCTGCCAATACCGGACGGGCATTCTCAGGACGAACCCAAAGCATGGTGAGATTTTCGATGCTCTCATCCATTTTCTCAAAAGCTTCCGCCAAAGATTCGGCCACTGACTTCTTAGGCAACAAATCAACGCCAAGGTGATACTCCTTGATTTTGTCAGCGGTACCCGGACCAATCGCTGCAATTTTGGCTGCCCCGATTTCCCGAGCGTCCTTATAAAGCTTATAGAAAATTTTGAAGAAGCGCTCCACTCCATTAGGGCTGGAAAAAATCAGCCAGTCATAACGGTGGCAATCCATCACCATCTCGCCAAAAATCATTTCTTCCCTGGGTTTTTCAATCCGAGTGGTGGGTATTTCAATGATGTCCGCTCCAAGCTCCCGCAGTTTACCGCTTAACTTACCGGCTGTGCGCCGCGTGCGAGTAACAATCACCCTTTTACCAAATAAGGGCCGATCTTCGAACCAGTTGAGTTCATCCCTCAAGTTGACAACTTCTCCTATCACCAGAACAGCCGGCGCACGAAACTGACGTTTTTCGGCCTGGGCAGCAATCGCGTTCAATGGCTCGGTCAGGGTCTCTTGCCCTCCTGTAGTTCCCCAGCGTATTAAAGCGCAGGGGGTGTCCGCTTTTGCGCCATGTTCGATGAGCTTGTCACAAATCCGGCCCAAATTCTCGACCCCCATCAAGACAACTTTTGTGCCTTCAGCTTCCGCAATTTTTTTGTAATCAATTGCCGGGGACTCTTTCGACGGATCTTCATGGCCGGTAAAAATAGTGAGGCTAGAGTTATAAAGCCGGTGCGTGACCGGAATCCCAGCGTAGGCAGGAGCCGCAAAAACCGAGCTGATACCGGGAACAATTTCGAAGCGTACTCCAGCTGCTTTTAATTCCATCGCTTCTTCTCCCCCGCGGCCAAATACCAGCGGGTCACCCCCCTTCAAGCGAGTCACCGTTTTGCCCTCCTTGGCTTTCTCAATCATCATTTGATTGATCGAGTCCTGCCCCTGTTTTGGAGCCGGCGCTTTTTTCCCGGCATACACCAGCTCGGCATCTGGCTTGGCCCAGGTCAAAAGTTCCGAATTGGAAAGGTAATCATAGATCACCACATCAGCGATCTCAATACACTCACGCCCACGAACAGTGATCAGGCCCGGATCTCCAGGGCCAGCGCCCACGAGATAACAAACTCCGGATTCAACCCTTTTCTGTTTTCCCTTTTTAGTCGCCATATATTTTTCGCATCAGTTGATCTGCCAGATCTTCAGGAAGACAGGAGGCAGATGCACTCACTTCGCCCTCAAGCGGATCGGCGTCCAGATTTTCTTCATCAAAAACGCGGGTTCGCATGCTCAGCTCCGTCTGCTCGTCATTCCACCAGGTGTACAGACCCACCGGCGTCTGGCATCCGGCCTGCAAGCGAAACAAAAAAGCTCTCTCGGCAGCCACCCGGGCAAAAGTGGGCTGATGGTTGATCAGTGATAAAGCCGCACTCGTTGCTGCGTCCGCATGACGGGATTCTATGCCGATCGCCCCCTGCCCGGCCGCCGGCAAAAATTCGGAAGCAGCCAAAATACAAAAGCCCACCCCCGATTCGTTTTCAAACTGGAGCCGCCCTGTTATCTCATCGGAACAAAGAAAACCAAGCCGTTTTAATCCTGCCTTGGCAAGCATGATCGCATCCCATTCCCCGTTCTCCAACAGCTTGCGTATCCTCGTCGGCACATTGCCGCGTATATCAACGACTTTCAGGTCTGGACGCATCCAGCTCAACTGACGCGCGCGCCGCACACTGCTGGTCGCTACGGTGCCCCCTTGCGGAAGAGATTCGATGGCATATGGCTCTTTCTCGAAAGCAACACATCTTCGATCGCTTCACGCTCCAAAGTTGCGGTGATGGCAAAAGCTTCGTGCAACTCAGTCGGCACATCCTTAAGACTGTGCACGGCCGCGTGAATTTCTCCGGCGAGCAACGCCTCTTCCAACTCTTTGGTGAAAATTCCCTTGTCGAGAATGGCTTCGCCGCCAGAAACTCCGGGATCACTGAACTGGGATAATTTTAAATCAGGCCGCTTGTCACCCACTGTATTGATAATGCGCACCTCTACCTGCTCATGCCCTGCCTGGTTCAAACGAGCCTCCGTCTGTCTGACCTGCGTCACTGCCAGGTCACTGCCACGGCTGCCTAGAATTAACCGCATTTCGTTGATTGGTTGATCGCTCATGATTCGGGTAAAGCTTCAGAAGAATTTGAATCCACTTTGGAGTCTTTCTGGGAATCGGTATTTTGCGGCAATCGATCACTCGGGCGCGGCGCAAGAGCCTCTATACCTCTTTCTTGAATAAACTGTTCAAGGACCTGCTCACACACAGTAATCTGTTTTTTTCGATCATTACGTGTAGCTGCTGCAATTCCCTCCAGGGCATCGATGTCGTAGAGATAGACATTTTCTATTTCTCCCACTTCCGGCTCAACGTCACGCGGCACGGCAATATCAATCACAAATAAGGGCTGTCTTCGATGGCGCATCGATTGATTGATCATCTCTGAATGAATCACATGATGGGGTGCCGAAGTCGAGCTGACGACTATATCCACTTCATCGAGGGAGTTCGCCCAATCATCAAAACGAATCGCTTTGCCATCCATCTCGTTCGCCAGTTCCACCGCATTGTCATATGACCGATTCGAAACGATGATGCTCTTCGCCCCCCGCGAACGCAGACTCTTTGCAGTGCGACGGCTCATATCCCCGGCACCAATCAGCATGACCCGGCAGGAACTGAGATCTCCGAATATTTTCTCTGCCAGATCAACGGCAACAGATCCCACTGAAGTCGCCCCTCGTGTCAGCTGGGTGCTGGAACGAATCAACTTGCCCGCTCGAAAAGTCTGTTGGAACAATTTGTTCAAAATTCGTGACGTTGCCCCTGCACTCTGCGAGTCAGCATAAGCCTGTTTGACCTGACCAAATATTTCGGTTTCCCCCAACACCATCGAATCCAACCCTCCGGCGACTGCAAACAAATGACGTGCCGCGGCTTCGTTATGAAGTTTATAAAAATCAACCAACTCCCCGACTCGCATTTCAAAATGATTGCTTAGATATTCTGTTAGCTTATCAAAACCATGCTCCAGCTTTTCAGATACCGCGTAGATCTCCACTCGGTTACAAGTCGAAAGCACAACAACTTCATCGATAGTTTCCAGCGCTTGAATTTCATGCAGAGACTCCGCCAGATGCTTCTGGGCAAAGGCCAGCCGCTCCCGAATTTCAACGGGTGCCGACTCATGGTTTACGCCTAGACAGAGAATATTCATCCGTGAATTACAAAAGCAAAAGAGTGATTACCGGAAGCAGGAAGGCTGCCATCGCCCCCTGGGCCAGCCTGATGTTACCAATGCGATTCGTGACTTGCAGAATGAGCAAGCTTGCATAAGCCAACCAGGTGATAATAGACAAACCCTGATGCAGTGGAATCGGAGCATTTTTCATCAGCAAAGCGGAAATGCTGCCAACGGTCAGAAGAATCAGGCCAATGCCCATCAAGCGAAACACGGCAATGGTCAGGTAGCTGATCGGCGGCAGATTATAAAATAGCGCTTTCAATTGATGTCGTTTCAACTGCCGGTTCTGCACCAAAAACATCAAACCCGCGACTCCGGCCAAAGCAAAGGCTCCGAAAGAGACCAGCGAAACCGAGGCATGTAATTCCAGCCAGCCATCCACCTCTTTAGCAGATCCGGACGAAAGCCCGGGTTCGGCTTCGAGGAAAAGCCCAAGCAAACCGATGATCTGAAAAACCAATACCAGTGGCGCAGTGAAAACCCCCA
>JAADHD010000452.1:0-10193 GCA_013152075.1 Verrucomicrobiota bacterium
ACAGGAGTAAAATTACGCACCTGGAACAGAAAGCAGCGGAGATTAGGGCTCAACTTAGGATTTTGTATTCTCAATTTCATTAAACAACACAGAGCCCACTTTGATTGCGGATCCCGTTTTGACATTTGCGGGCTCACCGCCCACAATGCCAGACTGATATCATGTCTCGGCTCCGGGCTTTTGGCCTTATTCTTATCTTCATCATTGTTACGGGTTTCGGACTGTCCCGAATCACGCTGAATGTTGATGTGTTGGCGCTATTGCCTCAGGACTTGCCGGAAGTTCAGGGCGTGCAGATATTTTACAAGCACTTCAGCCGTCCCGATGAATTGCTCATCACACTTGAGGGCGAGGAGCTGGAAAGCGCGGCGGAGTCCCTGGCAGCGGAACTCGAAAAGCACCCCGAACTGGTGGATTCGGTGATTTGGAATCTTCCTTTGCAAAGCGACCCGCAAGCGGCGTCGGAATTGCTCGCTTACCTTTGGTTCAATGCCGAGCCGTCCCAAGTGAAAGCGCTTAAGGCGCGATTGATGCCTGAACCTCTAGCGGCAGAACTCACCGAGGTGATTGAAGAGCTGTCCACGGGATTCCCTAATCAAGATAGTTACCTGAGAGCTTACGACCCGCTGGGCTTGGTTGGCGGGCTGCCTGGGGGGATGCAAAGTGCGGGTATGAATCCGTCGAGCTCTGTTAGTGCATTTGCTTCAGTGGACGAAGGGTTTCGTGTTCTATACGTCAAGGTTGCGGGCGGAAAAACCATGGATTACAAGCAGGCCAGCCTCTGGTTGCAGGAGATACAGGCTGTGATCGGAGGGTGGGAAGAAAAAGCGATCAAAAAACATCTCGTCCGGGCATTGCCGAAAGTCGCTTACACCGGAGAGCCCGCGTTTGTTGCCGAAATCGGTTCGGCCATGGAACAGGACATGAGCCGTTCGGTAAGTTCTACGATTATTCTGATCTGCCTGTTTTTCTGGATATTGCACCGCCGCCTTGTGCCACTGTTCTGGTTGGTGATCATGCTCGGCGTGACCTTCGGATTAACGCTCGCTATAGGCTCACTAGTGATAGGTGAACTCAGCATCATGTCCGTTGGTTTTGCTGCCATCCTAATTGGACTGACAATCGATTACGGGGTTATCCTCTACAAAGAGGCACGGCTTACACCCGGTGATCCTGTTGCGCTGAGGCGCTTGGTGGGGCCGAGTATCATGTGGGCAGCGACAACAACAGCGGCGGTGTTTTTTGCCCTGCAGTTCAGTGGGTTTCCTGGCATCGCTCAACTCGGTGTGTTGGTAGCGATTGGTGTTTTGGTCGGCAGTGTGGTGATGTTGATATTTTATTCCCCGGTGGCGGCGCGCAGTGCAATGGGGCTGTCTGTGAGGGAAGGAGAGATGGCTTTAAATCCTGAGGTGCCGGAGGCGGGGAGGCGTTCGCCGTGGGTAATGAGGATGAGTTTGCTGGTGCCGCTTGCCTCGCTGGTAATATTGGCGGTATCCGGCCTTCCTCGGTTTGCGGAAAATTTCAAACCCCTCCAATTGCGTGACAGTCCGTCGATGAAGGCGATGGAAGAGATGGAAAAGCGTCTCGTTATGGGCGAGGACGGGGCTCAATCGCTGGTGATAGTGGCGGATAGCTTGTCTGAATTGCCGGACAAAATAAAAATCGCGCGGGATAAACTTAATGCCTCAGTAAAAGAAGGTGCTCTCAGTTCATTTGTGCTGCCGGATGCGTTGCTTCCAAATTTGGAGAATCAAAAAGCCAATCGGGAAGTGATTGCGGCCATAGCAGTAGATCAGCAGAGGTTGGCTGACGCGATTGAGAAGGCCGGATTCAACGAAGAGGCCTTGGTTCTCACAGAACATATCATTACAAATTGGAAATTTTGGTTAGAGCAAGCCGATGGAGGAACCGTGGAACCGGGTGGCACTGGCAGTCGCTGGATTATGGATCGCTTGCTTTCGATCGATAAGCAGGGGCGATGCGCAGTGTTGGGTAAGGTTACATTGAAGAATGATTTGGCGTCCATCGGTGAGATGACATCCGCCCTGATGGCAGAGGGCATTTACATCACTGGATGGGATACGCTTGATCCAACGATAAATCGTCTCATTAAACGTGACGCTCTGCGGGTTTTCTTGCCGGTAGGCTTGATATTAGTAGCGATGCTCAGCTTTATTTTCCGGGATTGGCGCGATCTAGTATTAAGTCTGGCGGCTTTGATGTTCAGCCTTGGTGCTTTGCTGGCGATCACTTCGTTATTGAGGATCGAGTGGAATGCCTTCAGTCTGAGCAGCATTCCAATTCTTTTCGGGGTCGGACTGGACTACAGTATCCACATGATTTTTGCCCTGCGTCGCAATCAAGGAAACATCCAGTTAATAAGGCAGGGGATTTCCCGGGCGATTCTGTTTTGCGGCCTGTCTACGGCTGTTGGATTTGGGTCGCTCTCTCTTGCGTCCAATCTTGGCTTGGCTAGTATTGGACGTATTTGTGGTTTGGGGGTTTTGATCGTCATGGCAACGACATTGACTTTGCTTCCACACTGGTGGCGGCGATTGAGGCCGGAAGCTCGAAGCCAGGTGACGGGGATCAGTGAAACATCAAAATGAAAGAGCCCGACGCTTTACAGGCTCCCGCGCAGGGCGCGCCCGATGTAGTGGGGGATATCGATGTGCCTGTGATCAAAAAGTTTTCTATTTACGGCGATTTTTGGACACGAATTCAGGCGGTGGCTGTGCGGCAGTGCCCGTTTTTCATCGAGCCTATCCTGCTCGCTTTCTATACGGTATTTTTTTTCATCCTATGTCCGGGCACTAGAAAGCCGGTGATCGATAATTTATCGGTGCTGTTTCCTGAATCTTCCCGGTTCATCAATACTCTCCGTGCATTCCGAGTGTTCTGGAGTTTCGCCAACAGTATCACTGATGCCGCCCACTGCCGCGAGGGGGCAAACATTATCGATTGGGAAATCGAGGGCGATGAGCATTTCCAAGAATTTATCTCCAGTAATAACGGGGCCATCGTGCTAACGGCCCACATGGGAAACTACGATGTAGCGGCGCCTATGTTCGCAAGCAAGTTTGGCAAAAAGCTCAATGCGGTGCGCGCCCCGGAGAGAGATCTGATGAGGCAACGCTACATGCAGGAGAAATTTTCGGCAGAGGCTAGCGATGATTATGAAGTGCGTTACAATGCGGATGATAAATTCCTGGGAATTGACCTCGCGCGATCTTTGATGAATGGAGAATATGTAGCCATTCAGGGAGATCGTGTTCTCTTCGACGTGTCGCCATTAAAGGTGCCGGTCAAGGCTTTGCCGGGTATGCACATGAATATTCCAAAGGGGCCTTTTGTTCTCGCTCTGACGTCTAAGGTGGCCATATTGCCGCTATTTGCTGTTCGCTTGGGCCGCCGCCGATATCGAATCGTGGTTTTACCGGAGTTTAGATGTGAGCGCTCAAGCCGTGATTACGAACAAGCTATAGAAGCCGCAGCCTCTCAATGGGTTGATAGTCTTCTACCCGTCATTCGCCAATATTGGTTCCAGTGGTATGTGTTCGAACTCGCTTTTTTTAAGGATTTAGCCGTCAGCCCCCAGTAGTCCTATGTCAGATCCTGCTACCATTTGTGATCCTGCTGCGCGTAGTTATACGGCCTTGTTTGTATTGCTGACTAGGTGGTCGAGTGGTGCGAGTGCGAAGGAGGCGTCCGGCATCGATTATCCGGTGAATCGTGTGGGTCAAAATCCTGTGGAATGTTATACTCTTGCCGCATTGGTGTTTTTCCTTATGACGGGTTTTTTCACTGTTCTCATCGGCGACCAGCTGGGGGCACAACTATGGTCAACCGCATTGGCAATACCGATGGCTTCCTTGCTGACATTTGTTGTTTTGCATCTGATATTTTTAGGCTTTGCATTAATTTATCATTGCTTGAAATCGGTATATTTTTTCTCGCCCCATGCGCCGGAACAACTGCCTGCCGGAGTTTATCTGGGGTTTTTCACGCTCTGTGCGGTGGGGCTTGTTTGTTCGGGTAATTCTGAACTTGTTGCAGTTGCGGTTCCCTGGTTAATTTGGGCGAGCCTCAATTTTGTGGCCGGGCTTATTCTTTTTGCCGAGAAATTTCTGTCACAGCTTAGTGGGGAGAAGCAATGAAGCGGCCGCGAACGATTTTTATCAGTTTGCTCACAGGATCTGCTCTGTGTGCGTTAGCGTTGTTTTTTTCAGGTGAATGGGTGTTGGGTCTGCTGTGGGCATTCGCAACTCACATGCTGTTGCTGTATGCGACATTGAAGCCATCCTCACAATGGTTGGGCCCGGTGGTTACCAGCTTTCAGACGGAGAAGCAGGAAGTCTGGCTGACCATTGACGACGGGCCTGATCCGGAAGAAACGCCGGCGGTGCTTGATCTGCTGGACCGGCATCAAGCGAAGGCAAGCTTCTTTATGGTAGGCCAACAGGTCAAAGCTCATCCTGATCTGGCACGGTTGATTCTGGAGCGTGGGCACAATATAGGCAATCACACAATGAATCACCTCGAAGGTCGATTTTGGAGTTTGTTCAGAGGTCGTATTGAGGTGGAAATCAATGATTGCTCAGCTATCATCAAAGAAGTCACAGGAGTGAGGCCACAATTGTTCCGAGCTCCTGTGGGGCACAAACCATGGCCGCTTGATAAAGTGCTGCAGAAATTGAAACTCCCCTTGATCGGATGGACAGCAAGAGGATTTGACGGAGTGTCTAAGAACAGTGATCAAATTGTTCGGCGAATACAGACACACATTGCTCCGGGAGCAATCATCTTGTTGCACGAAGGCCGGGGAACCTTGCCCGACACATTGGATAAGATTCTTTTAGGACTTTCAGACGAGGCCTATCGTTGCGTTTTACCATCGCCGGAATCATTCGTTTGCGGGCGCCGGAAAACCATCAGGTAATTATTGAAGGGGGTATTTGCCCGAAGGGATTGTGTCCTCCCCTGTAATCCTTCGGATTTCAAAACGCTGCTGATAAACTGCTCGGTTGGATATTCGCAAACTGGTGATTTTATCCAGTCAATCAGTTGGCCAAAGTGGTCGACTAGGCTAGAGAGGCCCGATCGCAAACTTGAATCCTTCAAGCCATTGCGGATTACCATAAGTGCTCCGGGAGCAACCGAATCGGCGGCTTTGCGCAATATGTCTTCCTGAATCTCGTCACTGAAATACTGTAGAATATCGAGCAGGACGACATTGCCGTAAACGTCGGGCAAAAGCACTTCTGCATGGCCCAGTTCGAAACGCAGGTCTTTATAGTTAAGCTCCGCTATTATACTGGCGGCTTTGATTTTCTCAACATCGTAGTCAACAGCAGATATGGGGATATGCAAACCCCGTTCCCGCAAATAAAACTCCAGCAAACCAATGCCACAACCGATATCCAGGAGAGGGAGTTTATCATAGTCTTTTAACGCCTTGAATACAGCTTCGTAGACGGGGTCGGTGCGCAGCTTGTTTTGCGCGTAATACTGATGCCACTTGCTTTTGTATTGCCGGGATATGTGTTTTGTTAAAGCTTTTAAGGATTCGTTCGAATCGAGGTTTTCCATCTGTTCGAGCCGTTTAATTCGACGACGACGAATGGCAAGAATTGGCCACCAGAACCACCATTTGAAGACGAACAGGCGGACGAGCATCCACGTGATAATTACGTTGTCACGACCGTATTTAAAGTGGGAGACGCCGCCTTCTTCTGCGGTCAGGTATTTTACCGGGGTGGGAATATTCACTGGTCGCACACCACGCCAGGAGAGGCGCACGGCGATTTCAGCATCAAAGTCATATCGTCGCGCCCCACGGATGTCTTCCATGATTCGAACCAGGGGAACTATCGGGTAAACCCGCATACCAAACAGTGAATCTCCTATCCCGTCCCACAGGGTTGCAACATTGACCCAGAAGTTGGATAGTTTTCTACCATTTACTCGGATTCTGGGGGCTGTATCATCAAAAATAGGTTTACCCAGCACCATTTTTTCAGGCATGGCCATGGACAAGGACATGTATTCAGGAATCATGTCTGCCGGGTGCTGCCCATCGGAATCCATGCAGAGAATATGGGTGTAGCCGTGGGCTTCGGCTTCATCAAAGCCATGCAACAAGGCCGAGCCCTTGCCTCTGTTCCTTGCCAGGCGGAATACACGAAGATTTTTTTCTGTTTTTGCCAAAATCTCGAGATCCTCTCCGCTACCATCGGTGCTTCCATCGACCACCACCCACACCGGGGCCCAGTGTTGCAACGCTTCCGTCACCGTCTCAAGAAGCATGGGGCCGGTGTTGTAGCTGGGTATCAGCACTAAGTGTGTGCTGGATGGTGTGGGAGCGTTGAACATTTCCACTGCAATTTTCTCATGCTATCTCGCTTTCGCAAGTTGAAGCGGAGGCTTCATTGATCTTCAGTCAAGCACTGCTGCTCGTCGCATAAATGGCGATAAAATCCATTTGCTGCATACAGTTCATCGTGGCTGCCCTGTTCCACGATTCGGCCCTCTTTCATTACAATGATTTTATCTGCACGGCGGACGGTGCTCAGACGGTGGGCGATCACCAGAGTAGTTCGTTTTTGGATCAATCCTTCCAGCGCATCTCTGACCAGACGTTCATTTTCAGTATCTAGAGAACTGGTGGCTTCGTCCAGCACCAGGACGGCAGGGTCACGCAGGATGGCTCGAGCGATCGCTATGCGTTGTCGCTGCCCGCCGGAAAACTGGGTGCCGCGATCGCCTGCCGGGGTATCAAGGTTATCCGGTAGCCTCTCGATGAATTCCATCGCGTTTGCCTGCCGTGCGGCTTTAATGATTTCTTTCCGACTGGCCCCAGGTCGTCCGTAGGAAATATTCTCTTCAAGAGTGCCTCCAAACAGCAGTGTTTCCTGCGGAACCATGGCCATTTGTTGACGCAACCATTTCAGCGAATGTTCTTCGGCATTTCTGCCATCAATTTTAAGAATTCCCTGGCTGGGTTCGAAGAGGCGAAACATTAAAGCTGTCAGGGTTGATTTTCCAGCGCCACTTGGTCCGACAATAGCGACACATTCGCCTGCTTTCAGATGCAGATTAATGTTATTCAAAACCGAAAGCTGTGCCCGTCCGGGGTAAGAGAATGATACATCGCAAAACTCGATATCGCCGGTCATTCGCTCTGTCGGCGTATTCTCGCCAGTGAATTTTTCCGGTTTTTCGTTTAGCAAATCGCACACTCGTTGAGCAGCTCCGGTCATGCGGTGAACCCTACCGGTGAGTTGGGCCAGCAAGCCCCCGGCATTGCCCAGAAAACCGAGGAAAAACATAAAGCTGGTGAAGTCACCCGGGCTTAGCTTCCCTTGCTGCACCTGGAGCGATCCATACCACATCAGGAACACGGATGAACTCATCAGAATAAACAAAATGCCGCTGAACAGTCCTGCCCGGTTGATAGCCACCCGTTTGGCGAGGCTCAGATACTCAGAGAGTGCGGCCCTGAACTTGCGATTTTCGTAATCTTCATTGGTGAAGGTTTTCACTCGATGAATGCCGTGAATGGCTTCTTCGGAAATCACCGAAGTTTGCCCTAGCTTGTCCTGAACGCGTTTGGAATCAGCGCCGATTTTTCTCCCAAACCAGATTGAGACGGCGATTACCGGAAAACCAATCAGGAAAACAAAAACTGCGAGAGAGGGCGAAATGACAAACAGCATGGTTACCGATCCCAGGCCCATGGCAATGTAGGAAAGACCGTTTCTAACATCGTTGATCCAACCCTCCTGCAACAAGCCGACGTCTGCCAATACGCGGCTGGCCAGGTCTCCCGCACGGTTCATCGAGAAGAACCCCATCGGCAAATACATTAAGCGATCAAACAGTTGAGTTCGCAACTCTACTGCGGCGCGTTCGCCGATTAGCTGGAACCAGCAAGTTTCAAAAAAACTGCTAATCATGTTGACCAGAACCAGGGCAAACAAAAACAAGGCCCATTGGTTGATTCCCCATGTTGCCATCCAGCCCTCAGTGCTATCGAGTTCCAAGTGGTTGCCAATCGCACCGTCGACCAGTTTGCCGACAGCGATGGCGAAGGCCAAATACATTAGCAGGCTGACTGCGAGCAAGGCCAGAGCGCAGGCAAACAAAAAACGGGATCCGAGCGTCATCTCGACGTAGAGATGAATGACAGCACGGAACGCGCCGGCCGATTTCTTCGGGTCTTCTTTTTCTGACGAATCCATCGAATGTTTTTTAACCGCGGATCACACGGATAGCACGGATAAAGGAAGAAAGAATATAGACATAGCTTAATTTTTGATACCCCAAACTGCGCAGGTCTATGAGTGAGCTCTCGACAGGTATCCAAAAATATCCGTGTAATCCGCGTGATCCGTGGTTCTTTATTTTGAATTTATGATGTGGCTTGGACGTATTAACACTATTTTTGCGGGGCTGGGCTTTCTTTCGCTGGCTTGTTTTTTGACGATTGATTCGAGGGCGGAGCAGCCACTCGATCTTGCGCCGGTCGAAAAGTGGCTTGAGCGGATGAAGGGTACAAAGTCGCTTGAGGCGACTTTCGTTCAGCAAAAATATTTACGGACTTTGCGTGCGCCCTTGACGACCACGGGTCATCTCTGGCTTCAGTATCCAGATAATTTCCGCTGGGAGCTTGGTGATCCGCCTTCTACGATTGCTATTCGTAACAGGGATACACTCACGGTGTTGAAGCCAAAAAAGAAACGTGCCCAGCGGATTTCGCTGATTTCTGAAAACGCTAAGGATGGAGGCCAGGTGCCAACTTCTATCCATTCGATGTCAAAAACCTTTCCGCGCTCGATGGAGGAGCTGACCGAACATTTCGTCATTCTGAATATAGAACGTGAAGATAAGGTGTACGAACTAACTCTGAAGCCGAAAGACAAAAAGCTCACACTTGTCATGCGAAGGCTAGTGTTTTTTATCGATGTGAAAAAATATCACCTGCACGCATTCGAGATTCAATTCCGGGACAAATCAAGAGTGCGCACCACCTTCACCAAGTTGATTTTTAATCCTGTGATTCCCGCTGGTTTGCTGAAACCCGATCTCGGTGGTTATAAAATCTCGGATCGTTCACAATAAAGCACACAGGAATAAGATATGTCATAGGTTGAAATTGATGAAGAATAAAACTGGCTAGGCCATTGTTTTTTAAACATTTTCACTCCATGCTCTCGAAGATTTAACATGAAAAGCCAGCGCGAAAAAATCGAACAAACCATCTCGGACCATCTTGCAGTGGTCGCATCCTTGAATGATGCCTGCGGGGATGTGCTGGAGACTTTGGTTCAGCGAACCGAGGCAGCATTGCGGGCGGGAGGTAAGATTTGTTTTTTTGGCAATGGGGGCAGTGCGGCGGATGCGCAACATCTAGCGACTGAGTTTGTGGTTCGGTATACACGTCAGCGCGCGGCACTGGCTTCGATAGCATTTACGACCGACACCTCGGCCCTTACCGCCGGGGGAAACGATTTTGGCTTTGAGTCGATTTTTGCTCGCCAAGTAGAGGCTTTGTGTAGGCCTGACGATGTGGTGGTGGGAATTTCGACTTCGGGCAGTAGTGCCAATGTAGAGGCAGGACTGGCGGCGGCGTCAAAGATCGGCGCGCTGACAGTATTGTTTACGGGCAAGGCAGGCGGGGCGCAGGCAAAAGCGGCGGATGAAGTGGATTTGATTTTGGCGGCCCCCTCGGATGTTACTGCTCGAGTGCAGGAATGTCACCTGTTGGCAGGCCATATTCTTTGCGATCTGGTGGAGGAAACATTTGCAGCAAGTTCCGGGAAATGAAAAAAAGTGGAGTTTCCTGGGAAAAGACGACGAATTTGACTAGCGTTTCTGCCAGCATTCTGGAAGAGTCCCAATCGATGCCTTCAGAACTAAAAATATTCAGTGGAACCGCTCATCCGACTCTGGTCGATGAAATTGCAAAATACCTCGGCGTGCCTCGTGGTGATGCGACGGTGAAGACCTTCCCGGACGGTGAAACCTTCGTGAAGATTAATGAAAACATCCGCGGACGGGATATTTTCTTCGTGCAACCGACCTGCCCACCAACCAATCAGAACCTGATGGAATTGTTGATCATGGTGGACGCAGCCCGACGGGCGAGCGCTTATCGCATCACGGCAGTGTTGCCGTTTTTTGGTTATGCCAGG
>JAADHD010000452.1:10276-13005 GCA_013152075.1 Verrucomicrobiota bacterium
GTTGACCATGGATTTGCACGCGGGACAGATTCAGGGATTTTTTGATATCCCGGTGGATCACTTGTATGCGGCACCGGTTTTGATCAATCACTTGAGGAACAAAAATTTAAAAGACAATCTGGTGGTGGTATCACCGGATGTCGGTGGGGTGAAGATGGCGCGTGCCTATTCGGAGGCCCTGGGGGCTGAGTTGGCGATCGTGGCCAAGCATCGCGTGAGCGCGACGGAGGTCGAAGCGATGAATGTGATTGGGGAAGTGGACGGCTGTAATGTGCTGTTAGTCGATGACATCACGGAAACGGCGGGAACACTGACTGCGGCAGCGAGAATTTTGAAAGAAAAGGGTGCAAAATCAATTTTTGCCGGTGTTTCTCATGCTGTTTTGGGGGAAATGGGTAATAGACGACTTGATGAATCATCGATTGAAGAGTTGATTTGCACCAACTCTACACCTTACTCCGTAGGGAAAAAGGTGACCGCACTGAGTGTGGCACCCTTGCTCGGAGAGGGGATTCGCCGGATTCATCACGATGAATCGGTCACATCTCTTTTTGACATTGTCTAGGGTCTCGCGTATTATTCGCGCCCTTCGCATTAGGATGGCTCAAACGCCGGAAATGCCCCTTATTCAGCGATAATCGCGGCAGGGGAAAAGGAATCAAATATTTAAAAAGATCAGTCATGGCTTCTCACGAAACATTACAGGCAACTAAACGCGAACAATCGGGAACCGGAGTAGCAAAAAAATTGCGCCGCGAAGGTATTATTCCAGCGATCATTTACGGTGCGGATCAGGACAACTACGCAATCCAGCTGAAATCGAACGATTTCCGCGATTTGCTGAAAAAAAGCACGAGTGATAACTTTCTGGTCAATCTTGAAATTGAAGGGGCCAAGGAAAAAACCAAGTTAGCGATGGTGCAGGAAGTGCAAATCAGGGCGCTGACAGGTGATATTTTCCATGTGGATTTCCACGCGGTGAAGGAAGATCAGATTTTGAGTGCGCAATTGCCGATCGAGCTGACCGGTGAGCCCGAAGGGGTGAAATCCGGAGGAATTCTTGATCATCAGCTGCGTTCGATCGAGGTGCATTGTCGTCCTGCGGATTTACCGGAAAAAATCGAAATCGATGTAACGCACATCGGTCTGGATGAATCGGTGCATGTGAGTGATTTGAAATTTCCTGAAGGAGTTGAAACGCCAATGGACGGCGGCGTGGTGGTGGCCATGGTGGCGGCGCCAAAAGTGTCGACGGATGACGAAGAGTCTGCTGGTGAAGCTGTCGCTGAGGGCGAAGCTGCAGCCGAGGGAGATGGAGAAGAGAGCAAAGATTGATCCTTCCCTTTACCTACCAACTAGTTATAATGAGGCGTGGGACCTGAAATGGCCTGCGCCTTTTTTTTGATATGAGTGAGCAGACTAAAGATTCTGGCGCACACCAAGCAATCCGAGTGGTGATCGGTTTGGGGAATCCTGGCCGGGATTATGTCAATACCCGCCACAATGTGGGCTTTGAAGCAGTGGATTTACTGGCCCGGCAGAGCGGGGTTTCCTGGTCGGTAGAAAAAAAATGGGAGGCGGAAGTCGCGCGTATGGCTGGTGGTTTGTTGGTGAAGCCCCAGACATTCATGAATTTGAGCGGGCGTGCCGTGTCGGCGATATGCCGTTTTCACAAGATCACAGCGAGTGAAATTTTGGTGGTGTATGATGATATTGACCTCGAGTTGGGGCGACTGAGATTTAGGGCTTCGGGCTCGGCAGCGGGGCATAATGGGATTAAATCGTTGATTCAGAGCCTGGGAACACAGGACTTTGCTCGATTGAAATTTGGTATCGGCCGGACCGGTGATTCGTTGCCGGATGGGGCAAAAGGCGGGGTTGGAGGCGATTTATCCGGCTATGTGCTGGGGAAATTCAGTGCAGCGGATCGAGAAGAATTGGAAAAAAGGCTGGCGCGAGCGGCAGATGCGGTAAACTATGCGCTCTCTCATGGCTTGACGGCGGCCATGAATGCTTATAATGAGCAGTCAGCAAGCGGGAGAGCAAAGAAAAAGGGAGCGCCCTCAGAAAAAGCTGGAGAGGAAAAGAAGAGACAATCAGAGATTTTAGCAAAGGAACCAGGAACATCGGAAATATGAAGAGAAAGTATGAAGGCATAATTGTCCTAAACACACAGGGCAAGGAAGACGGAGTCGATGAGATGATCAGCGGCATCAGCAAAAAAATGGAGGGTGAAGGTGCGACGCTGGAGCAAATTGACAAAGTGGGCAAGAAGGAGTTTGCGTATAACGCACGCCATCTCTCACATGGTTATTATGTGAATATCCAGTTCGACGCCGAACCGGCTAATCTGCCAAAAATCCGCGATTTTCTGAAAAGGGACGAGGATGTTCACTTGCAGTATTTCCAGAAGAAATAGTTAGCAAGGTTAGTTAAATAACTTTTTTAAAAAGAAAGATCGCTATCCTATTTAGGAGTCCTTAGCATTCTGCATTATGGCAAATTTGAATAAAGTAATGTTGATTGGGAATCTCACTCGGGATCCCGAAGTTCGCTATACCCCCAAGGGTACGGCGGTGACGGATCTTGGTTTGGCGATCAACCGCAATTACAGCACCGACGATGGTGATAAAAGGGAAGAGACGACGTTTGTCGATATTACCTTTTGGGGTCGTCAGGCGGAAACCTTGGGGCAGTACATGAAAAAAGGTAGGCCCTTGTATGTGGAG
>JAADHD010000269.1 GCA_013152075.1 Verrucomicrobiota bacterium
TGTAGTGACGACCCAGCCTGTTGATAACATTACGCGCCTTGGTACGCTCCTCGGCAACGTCGCCTGGGCTGCTGATGAATATGCGGATTTTGGAGGAGGGCATTTTAAGGCGCAACGAAGATTTACCGCTTTATAGAGGTTCTCAATTAATATTCAAGCCCGTAAACAATGCGGCCGCGATGAAGTTGAGATATCAAGCTTGGGCTTTCAGAGCGGCATCCTTTCGCGACAGAACATAACTCACCCCCGTCCCGATGATGATATTAACGAGCAGGGCAACCGGGCCAGTCCATTGGAAGCTGATAGGGTCGTAACCGGTTTCCGGGTTTACTCCGAAGATATCTCCTGAGAAGGCGACGAGAATGGCTGCGGTCATTCCGCATGCCCAGCCAATCCATACACCTGCAGGTTTGGCGAATTTCACAAACAAGGCGAAGAAAAACAGGCAGAAGATGAGCGGGACAAACAGGTTGACCGTCTTTCCGGTAATAGTGGTGATGTTTCCGGATATGGCTCCCATGAAGGGGCTGAGACAAACTATAAACAGGCCAATGGAGAGTGCGAGGATTCGGGCTAGGCGGATGTGCTCTTTTTCTGTTCTTGGTCGCTTGCCGAAACGGTCGAATAAGTCATTGGTCACAACTGCGGTGATTGAGTTGACTCCCGAGTCGATGCTAGACATTGCCGCGGCAAACATGGCGGCGATGACGATTCCTGAAACTCCGGGCGGTAAATGAAAAGCTATAAAGCGCGGGAATATTTTGTCTGCGTCATCTTTTAAATTCATTCCTGCAGGCAGAGCGTCGGGGTGTGCCTGGAAATAAGCGAGTAGGGAAATACCGACAAAACCGAGAGTGATGCCGACGACGGCGGCGATAATCAGTTGGGTTGCCAAGGCCCGGCGAGCCGCTTTGACATCTGTGGTGGCCATGAAGCGTTGGATGGAAACTTGATCTCCGCCTGCGGTGCAGGTGTGCCAGACAAATACGCTGAGAACAGTGCCAAGGACAGTGATCCGGGTGGAGGGATCGAAACTGAATAAGGGTTGTTTGTCCCAGTTTTCATGCCACTCGGTGGGAAACCAGCCAAAGCCACCGAAGTCTATGGTGACCATAGCGATGACCAGAAGAGCTCCCCCGAATAATAGGATGGTCTGGATAAGGTCGGTGATGACAACTGCCTTCAGACCTCCCAGAGTGGTATAGGTGACGGATACGATACCTGTTACGATCACGATCCAGGGAATCCAGCTTTCATCGACGCCGATCATCACGATCATGGCTTTGGCTGCCAGATAGACCAATAATGACATCCAGATGAGACGAAGGGTAAGGAACATGAATACACCGAGTAGGCGGACACTGAGTCCTAGGTTTTCTTCCAGTAGTTCATAGGCACTGGTGACCCGGTATTTCATATAAATGGGAAGAAAAACAAAACCGACGACGGCAAAAACGAAGGGCAATGCCAGAAGGTTGGTCAGGTAGATAGGGCCTTTGCCGATAATCTCACCAGGCGTTGAAAGATAGGAGATGGTGCTCAGGAGTGTGGCGAATAGCGAGACGCCGATCAGCATCCAGTTCATGTTGCCGCTACCGACGAAATATTCCTTGGTGGTTTCCTGTTTTCGACCGAACCACCAGCCGAGCACTAGAGTGGAAATCGCATAAATTGCGATTATGATCCAGTCGATGGCAGATAGACCTGAGGTAGCGGGAGACATGATTGCGGGGAAGGAGGGGAGGAGTTAGGAATTAAGAATTAAGAATTAGGAATTAGGAATTAAGAATTAGGAGTTAGGAATCACTTGGATTTTGACGGGATGGGTTGTGCTAAAACCAGTAGAGCTTGGGCGGCGCGGATTCGCACATCCAAGGTTTCATCACTGAGTAAGGGGATCAGGCGGTCTTTGGCGGAGGTGATCCGGGCCTCACCGGCGAATACAGCCGAATAGGTGCGAATCCCGGAATCCTCTGAGCGAAGATTGCGCAGGACGGCGGTGATGCCGCGTGGATCGCCGAGTAGGGCGAGGGCGTTTTCGAAGTAGGCACGAATGAGGGGGTCACTTTGTTTGGTGAGCCCCTCGCGCAGGCCGGGGATGTCCGTGCGGGGATCGCCGATGCGTCCAAGTACCCAGGCGGCTAGGCGAGCGATTCCAGCATCTTCATCGGAGAGTTTTTCGCGCAAAAATTTCATTGCTTCGGGGTCACCTTGTCGACCGAGGGCGGCGGCAGCCATCAGGGCCTGACTGTTGTTGTCGCTTTTCAATGAGGCTCGCAGGAGTTTGCCGTCACCGATTTCGTTGATTTTGTAGAGGCTCTCGCAGGCATGCACATGACCGTGTTTGTCTTCGCCGGCGAGAATATCGAGCATGATTTTGGCTTTGCTGCGGTCACCTGCGCGGACGAGTTCACGGGCGAGACCACAGCGTCGTTGATCATCTTTTTGAGTTTTCAGCTTGGGGGTGAGAAACTTGGTGACTTCATCTCCGTGACCAGCCAGAGTCAGCGCTTCACAGGCATGGATCGAAGGCCAGAAATTGTTGGGGCCTTTGGCGTTAATTCCATCACGCAGGATCTTCAAGGCTTTGGCCTTGGTTTTGGCATCGAGCTGAATGGTGCCAGGTTGGGGAGCGCTTGAGTCGGCGGCTTGAGCCTGCGGGGCTGTGATAAATAAGCTGAGACCAAGAGCAAGTGCGAGGTGGGAAGTGGTGGAGGGTAATTTAATCATCACGATGCTAGAGCAAAGGCTGGTAATATCAGCATTGACTGGACTGTTATGCAAGGTTTCTATCTCTGGTATCAAAAAGATACCAGAAACTACGAATGAAAAATGCGGGTTAATCAGTTGTTTGCGGACAGTTTGCTCTGGTTGTCTCGGCTCATGCTGAGTAAGCGTTATTTATGCGCCGGGTTTCAATAAATCATTAAGCGCTTGCAGCACGACCTGACGCTTGAAATCAGGTAACCACTCTGATTGGAAGTCGGCGGCTGTGATCCAGCGAAAATTTGTGAATTCCACATTGTGAGTATTGAGATCAATATCACTGTCCTGGCCGAGGAAGCGGCATAGAAAATACGTTTGCTCTTGTCCGGCAAAACCCTTTTTTAACGGATTGTCATCTGGGAATTCATAGCGATAACCCGCCTGACTGGTGACGATTTCGTAGTGTGAAGGTTTTAATCCCGTTTCTTCTTCGAGTTCGCGATGCAGGGCTTGCAGGGCAGATTCGCCCTCATCGATGCCGCCCTGGGGGAACTGCCAGCACTCGGGATAATCGGCGCGTTGGCAGATGAGGATTTCGCCTGTGGGTTTCTGGAGAATGGCGGCGACGTTGGGGCGGTAGTTTTTGGACATGGTTTTGAATTTGTTGTTCCAGATCAACTATTGATCGAACGAGATTTAAAAAAAATGTTAGGGGAATGAAACGGGACGGTTGATATTGTGATCGGTATTTTGTAATTTTACTATATTCAAGCACTGAAACTGATGAAAACAAAAATTCTCGCGCTGTTCTTAATATTACTGTCGGCATGTTATATTCCTTCCGAACCACTCTTTGCACAGGATGATGGTGGTGGAGAAAACGGAAATGAGGCTGGCCTCCGGGGATTTTGGGAGATTGAGTTGGCGGGCGGAAAGTTTCTCGCGCGACTGAATACCATTACTTCGATCAGTCAGCATCAATATATCGTGGATGGTGCGGCCAGGGTGTTTGAAGTCACTGTGGATACCTCGGGTTCTCAAACGGCCCGGTTTTATTATATCGAGCCAGTGGGGGAAGGATCGCCGCTGTCGATTGGTAAAAATGCGATTGATCGATTAAAGAGCGTGGCAGAGGGAGTCACGAGTCGGGCGGGTGCCGATGAGGTCTGGACGCAAGTTGTTAAAAACTACCCGACAACAACACATGCCAGAACAGCTGAGTTTCGGGTGGATAGCAAGGATGTGCTGGATAAAATCTACAAACATGTGCATCGATTCTGGGCAGAAGAAAAAGGCAACGGCAAGAGCAACAAGTTGCGTATTACCTCTAAGAAAGACTGAGCTTAAACGCTAACACTACCAGAGTGTCGGTATTAGGAAAAGAACATGCCGGCGATGCTTGCGGTTAAGAGACTGGCAATCGTTCCTCCGATCAGGGCCTTGAAACCTAGTGCGACGAGAGTAGGTCGCTGTTCCGGAGCCAACCCGCCAATGCCAGCGATCTGAATTCCTACCGAACCGAAATTGGCGAATCCGCACAGGGCGAAGGTGGTCACAAAAATGGTTTTATCACTGAGGTGGTCACCATGAATGAGCTCCCCCATCTGGGTGTAGGCGATGAACTCGTTGGTCACCATTTTTATACCAAGCAGTTGACCGACTTCGAGGGAATCCCCATTGCTGACTCCGATAGCCCAGGCGATCGGGGCGAAGAGGAAGCCCGCCAAGGCTTCCAGAGAGAGGTGTTTGAAAGTGCCGCCGCTGGCTTGCTGAATCCAAGAGTCGACTAATCCGGTTTTTGAGTCACTGTCGATCGGCATCAGACTTCCCGTCCAGCCAAGAAAATAATTCACCATTGCGATCAGGGCAATGAAGACGATCAACATCGCGCCTACGTTGATGGCGAGTTTGACTCCCTGGCTTGTGCCCAGTGATATTGAATCCAAAAAATTACTTCCCAACTGATCCCGTGGGATTTTGAGTTGGGTATTTACGGTTTCAGTTTCAGGTAGTAAAATTTTGGCCACCAGCAGAGCGGCCGGCGCATTGATCATCGAAGCGGTGAGCAAAAGTTTAGCGAAGTGCCGTTGTTGCTCGGGGTCATCGCCGCCCAGCAGCGCGACATAAATGGCGAAGACGCTGCCGGCAATAGTGGCCATGCCGCCGGTCATCAGCGCCATGATCTCTGACCGGGTCATGCTGGCGATGTAGGGTTTGACCAATAAGGGCGCTTCGGTTTGGCCGACAAAAACGTTGGCAGCTGTGGCGAGGCTTTCTGCGCCGGATAATTTCATCAAGCGTTTCATGATCCAAGCGAAGACATAGACAACTCGTTGAAGAATCCCCAGGTAATAGAGCGCCGAAGTGAGCGCTGAGACAAAGATGATGGTGGGCAGTAATTTGAAGGCGAGCCCATATTTCCCGACATCAAGAAGGTCGCCAAACAGAACGCGGGATCCGGCTTCGGTGAACTGAATGAGAACGAGGAATATTGACGAGACCCAGGCGATGATGGATTCAAACCATGGGATTTTAAGGATCAGAATGGCGAGTGTAAATTGCAGCAACAGGCCGCTTGTCACCAGTCGCCAATTTATTTTTTTGCGTTGGCTACTTAGAGCAAAGCAGATTCCAATAAGAATGAAGACACCCAAGGCACCCCTAAAAATGTGTTCCCACATAATGATAAATTATTTCAGCAGAGGGATTAAGGATTTCAGTAAATCTGTCCCGGTATTAATCGTGTCAGAGGGGTTGTTGAGTATTTTTTTAGCGGCGTCGCCCGCTTTAATTGGAATGTCTTTTACCAGAGTTTCGACGGCGGCGCCAGTTAGTCTTGCGCTAAGGTTTTCTTGAGGGGCGTCGAGCGTGCCGGTGATTTCCAGCGGAGTCCACAGGAAACCATTTTTGGAGTTGGTGAATACTTTTTGTTCCGCGCCGGGAATCCAGCGTAGAGTTCCCGGGGTTACGCCGAGAAGGAATTGTCCATTGAGAATTTGCCGGTCTTGGATAACAAAAGAGCCTTCAAGGCGAGTGAGTCCGTCGGATTGGAGAATGAGATTGCTGACTTCAATGCGATTGCCTTTTATTACAAAGTCAGCACTGGCCTTGTGCAGGGCAAGCCGTTTAAAACGCTGCATTTTGGTGTAGTCGGCGATCAGGTTCAGCATTGGTAATCCTTCGATGACCCCGTCTTTTAGTCGAAGCTTGCCTTTGATGTTTAGCGAGCCGCCGCTTTTTGGCGACCCTGAAACAAGGATGTCACCATGGAGGCTACCTGAAATCTGGTTTCTCCATTTGGCCGACAATATTTTTTTGGTGTCCAGGTTGGCGAGTTCCAAATCGAGGTTCAGCTCAGGAGACTTGCCAAGTTTGATGTCTCCCGTGCCGCTTAGCTCTGCATCATCATAGAAGCTGAGCTCTGCGCGATTGATGAAGATTTCGTCGTGATTCCACCGGGTTTCGATTTCCCTGATCGACATGACAGGAAGGTCGCGAACTGAAAGCTGACCGTTACGCGCATCGATTTCCCATGTGCCGGGAGCTGTCATAGGACGGGATTTGGTTTCTACGGAAGTGAATGCAAGTTGCTGCTTTCCCTGCTTGTCATGGAAGGTCAGATTGCTGGCGTCGATGACGACAATGCCGATTTCAGCTTTTTCGGGAATCCATTTTTTCAGCCATCCAGGCACACCACTTACAGGGGTTGTGCTCGAATTGTCCGATGGCATAGAAGTGGTGGCAGCGGGTAGGCGCTTATCCGAAAAATCCACTGACAGCTGGTTGATGCGAATTTCAGGGACTTGCCAGGCGGAATTTTTTGTGCCGTTAAATAGGGCGCGAAGGCCGTCCATGTTCATGCTGGAAAATTTTGCTTGAGCTTTACCTCGCGCACGCCAACCGTCCGCATAAACGGTGGATCCGTCCCAGCGCAGTTGATTTAGCTCGATTTCAGCATGCAGGCTGTCTTCAGCTGCGGAGATCAAATGATCGCGGAAAGCATCACTTTTGAGGTAACTCTGGACTTGCAGATAAACGACAAATACTCCTACAAATACAAAAATAGCCAGCAGTCCGCCTGCAACAAGAGCCCATTTCAGGGGTTTTAATTGACTGGTGAGATGTTTTTTCTTTCTCATTTGTGATTTACCACCCGATATTATTCCAGCTTTGACTCGTCATAGCCGAACATTTTCTTTACTAAAGTGTCTGTATTTTAACAGATAAAACTTAAACTTATTTCACACTGTGCTCGAACTAAAAGATATTTATTTCACCATAGAGAAGAATGACGAGGAAGTGCATCTCATCAATGATGCTTCTCTGAAGGTTAATTCCGGGCATTTTATGGCGATCGTGGGCCCCTCGGGGTGCGGGAAAACGACCTTGCTCAAGTTAATCGCGGGGCTGAATGTAGAAAGTAAGGGGAATATCTACTGGAACGGCAGGGATTTGTCTGAAGACGGGGATCTTGAACCTTCGGAAATTGGCTATGTTCCCCAGTTCAGCATTGCCTACGAATTGCTGACGGTGGAAGAGAGTATCCGGAGCGCGATTCGATTGCGGGTGCGCACGAGACGAGGGGAGTTTCGGGAATTGCTCGAAAGGGTGATGGAGGAAACAGGTTTGACCACTTTGCGTGGGCGACCGGTTCGGGTTTTGTCAGGTGGTCAGAGAAGGCGCTTGTCCCTTGCTTTGGAATTAGTGACCAATCCGGTATTGATGCTTTGTGATGAAGTGACAAGTGGCTTGGACCCCAAGTCCGAGCAGGAGATCGTAAAGCTGTTGCATCAGTTGTCGCGTAGCTCGGGGAGAATTGTTGTCAATGTGACTCACAGCCTCGCTAATCTCGATCTTTACGATTCAGTTTTGGTGCTGCACGAGGGCAGGATTGTGTATCACGGACAGCCAAGGGCTCTGGAACATTATTTCAGTGTGACGATTGCAGAAGATATTTATCCGCGTTTGGCCAAGCGGGAAAGTGAAGACTGGGGGAGTTCGTGGAAAAAGCATCGTAAAGATTATTATGAAGCGTTGGATTCCGCAGCGCAGGCGACGCCAAATTCCAGTGTGGGGATTTCAGCAAATGGCGATGATATGGTTTCTTCTGCGATTCCAGGTTTCATGGTTCAGTTTTTTGTTCTTTTGTTTAGACGGTGGAAACTTTTTTTACGCGATGGAGGACAGTTGTTTTTGCAAATCGCCATCCTTCTTGGGTTTCCAATGTTGGTGGTGATTTTTGCCCTGGATGGCATTGAGCCCATTCAGAAGTTGTCAGAAACCATCGCGGCCAATCCGCTAGAAGAGGCGCAGCAACAAGCTGATATATTCAAAAGTCATTTAAAAACAGGGGGGCTGATATCAGGGCTGATTATGTTCCAGGTTATCCTTTTGACTTTGATGGCATCAAATAATTCTGCTCGCGAAATAGCCGGTGAGCGGCGAATTTACGAAAAGGAGCGATTCGGCGGACTGAGCCCAATCAGTTATCTGGCTAGCAAGGTGGCTTATCTGGGATTTATGGTGATCGTGCAATCTGTCTGGATGGCAGTTTTTGTGCAGAATATCTGCCATCTTCCGACGGCCAATTTCGGCATGCATCTGATGCTGTTGTTAGCCGTTAATGCAGCCATGACTTCCATTTGTCTGGGAATTTCCGCGATGAGTAAATCGGCGGAACAAGCATCGCTGCTCAGTGTCTATCTGGTGGGATTCCAGTTACCGTTATCGGGGGCTGTGTTGGCACTGCCAGCGGCAGGTGAATGGCTGACCCGCCCGTTCATATCAGCTTACTGGGCCTGGTCGGGCGGAGTATCGGCTCTTAACAGTGATGCGAGAGGGGCGGTAGATACCGTGATTGATACTTCGCTACAAGCCTCATGGCTGTGCTTGTTAATATTAGGGATACACTTTGCTGTCGGAATGTTTGCCGCCTATGTGGGGGTGAAGAAAAACCGCTGCTTATAGCAATAGCAGTGAGGAACTTCTGATTGAGCCGGCAGATTAAGCGGCTCGATTCGGAATCAGCTCAGAGAGCTGAGATAGTCCTCGATGACAAATTGGGCCCGGATCTCAGCTTCGCCGGCTTTTGGCCTGCGCAATCGATTGGAGAGAGTTTTGCTCAGAATGCGCGCTTTCACATTGTCACTCCATTGGATTTCAAATACCTCGATAAGTTGTTTTCTCAACTTGGAATCCAATATGGGGAATACAGTTTCTATCCGGCCGTCGAAGTTTCGCGGCAATAAATCAGCGGAAGAAAGATAAACCAAAGGATCGTTGCCGTTCTGGAAAATAAAAGCTCGTGAGTGTTCCAGGTATTTATCGACTATCCCAATCGCCTGTATCGAGGGGGCCGGGCTGTCGGGCCCGGTGATCAAAGAAAACATTCCTCTGACAATCAGGCGGACGTTGACCCCGGCATTGGCGGCTTCGTAGAGCAATTCTATAGTTTCGAGGTCGGACAGGTTATTCACCTTGAGAGAGAGCGCTGCCGGAAGTCCTTCACGCGCATTCGTGATTTCAATCTGGATTCGTTTTTTGATGAAATCCCGTAAATGGAAGGGAGCTGCGACCAAGTGTTTTAACTTCGGCGGCTTGTAAGTGCGCTCAAAAAAAGCAAATATAGCGACGGCGTCTTCGCCCATTTCTTGATTGGCGGTCAGGAGTAAGTGATCCGAGAAAACTTTGGCGCTCAGTTCGTTAAAATTACCTGTTCCGAGGGCTGTGTAGTGGCGCAGTCTCCCGTGTTCGCGCCGGGTTACCAAACAAAGCTTGGAGTGAACCTTGAGCCCTTGAACTCCAAGGATAACTCGAACACCGTTGCGTTGGTATTCGTTTGCCCAGGCGATATTGGCACCTTCATCAAAGCGGGCCTGCGGCTCAACCATTACGGTGACTTCTTTTCCGTTGTGGGCAGCGGCCATCAGCGCTCTGGCGACAAAAGAGTTTTTAGCCAGGCGGTATTGAGTGATCTGAATAGTTTGGACTAGGGGATCCATTGAAGACTCGCGAAGGAAATCAATGAAGGTGTGGAAGGAGTGATAGGGGAGGTGCAGAAGCAGGTCCTTTTTTCGCAGAGCAGAAAAGAAACCTACCTTCACGATGCGTTTCAGACCTTTGGGCGAAATTTTCGCGGGAGGCGGATAGAGCAAGTCGTTGCGGCCTAATTGAGGAAAGTCGATTAGATCCTTGCGGTTGTGATAACGGGCTCCGGGGTAAAGGGAGTCAGATCCGGAGATGTGTAATTTTTTAGAAAGCAGTCTGAGAAAATGAGGAGGGATGGTGGCGTCGTAGTTAGAGCGAACAGGGAACCCTCCTTCGCGGGCGAGCAGTCCACCCGATACTTTGTCGTAAACGGACTCGGTGAAATTGTCATCAAATTCGAGCTCTGAGTCGCGAGTGAATTTGATCGCAAATGAATCAAACTCATTGTAGGGGAGGTGGAGAAATATTTCCGGAATCCCATAACGAAT
>JAADHD010000448.1 GCA_013152075.1 Verrucomicrobiota bacterium
TGATGACATTTCCCCAACCAGAGCGAAAGTCTGCGGAGTAAACCACCACGCCATGTGCGATGCTGTAAACCGGATCTCCCTGGTCGGTGTTACCTCCCCCGCGCCCGTTCCAGTCTTCGCCGAGGTGGCCATTTGGGTAAAAGCCCCTAGCTTTGTAATAACCGGTCGCGTTCGGTTTGCCTACCGGATAGTCAAAGCCATCGGCGAGGTAATGAGTGATCGTGTTGGCTGCTCGAATTTGAGGTGCTGTTACGATAGTGAGCACGAAGCATGTCAATAACAACAGGCTTGCTACAGAGTTCGCTGAGCGTCGGGTATTCAGGTGAAGTAGCATTCGAGCAGGATAAAATAGAATACTGGAAATTTGGATCAAGCAGGGCTGAATTGTAAATATATAAAGGCTATCAGGCCAACGGCAATGCAATAGTAGGCAAAGTATTCAAATTTACCCTTACGAATACTGGACAATACGGCATAGACCGCGATCAATCCGGAAACAAAGGAGACCGTGCCGCCGGCGAGATAGGGAACGGCTAGGCTGGCATCGATTCCGTCAAGGTCACGTAGCGCCAGTACGGCGGCGCCTCCAATTGCCGGAACAGCTAGTAGGAATGAGAATTCCGCGGCTTTGGCAGGATTCACTCCCGATAACATGCCGCTGACGATGGTGGACCCGGATCGTGAAATGCCGGGCAGTATCGCAAAGGCTTGCCCAAAACCCATGATCAGTGAAGTGCGGAGAGTCATTGGGCCATTGCCGTGTTTTTTAGGGAAAAGGCGGGGAAGTAGTAAGAGCGCACCGGTGACGCAGAGTAACAGAGCAACCACTTGGGGCTGGTTGCTGACCGATTCGAAATAGTGTTTGAAGGAGAGGCCGATCACAGCAGCGGGGAGAGTGCCGATGAATAAATAACCGATCATGCGCCGTTCATCCTTCATCTCTTTATTAAAGAGGGAAAGAAACATACGCCAGAGCTGAGGGCGGAAATATACCAGGACTGAAAACAGGGTTCCGACGTGCAAAACGATTTCGAAAGTGAGACCTGGATTCTCCACACCAAGAAAGTGGCTACTCAGCGCGAGGTGGCCCGATGAAGAAACCGGTAAAAACTCGGTAAGGCCTTGTACCAGGCCGAGGAAAACTGCTTGAAAAACGGTCATAAAAAATCCTCAGAATACGATCTGAAAGCGAATTCGCAAATTATTGCTGAATTTCGCTAAAAAATCAGGAAATCTAAATTAAATCTTTAACCGTAACGCAGAGCTGTGTTAATGTTCGCGACTAAATTGGCCGAAATATCGGCGGTCTGCTGAATTTCACCTCCCCTGAATATGCTGAATAATCCATCCCGACAGTATTGGAATGACAAGGGCATTACCCCTGAGTCCCATTATTTGAACCGGCGTCAGTTTATCCGACAAGTAGCAGCTGCCAGTGGAGCGGGTATAGCGGGGATAGCTACCGCTCAGCATCTTTCGGCTGAATTGTCGGATAAAGACAAGATGTATCATATTCCCTATCACCCTTTGAGTGAAAAATTATATCCGGCCAAGCGTAACACTGCTTACAAGGTAGATCGGAAATTAACTCCCAAGGATGAAGTGTTTACTTACAATAATTTCTACGAATTCAGTCTGGACAAGGATCCGCACAAATATGTCGAGCCGTTCAAGCCTTTTCCATGGGAGCTTGAAGTTACTGGTATGTGCGGCAAGCCTAAAAAATGGGACATCGATGAGCTGTTGACGGCCTTTCCCCTGGAAGAGCGGGTTTATCGATTTCGTTGTGTCGAGACTTGGGCGATGACGGTGCCTTGGACGGGGTTTCCGTTGAAATTGCTGATCGAAAAATGTGAGCCCGACGCCAAGGCAAAATATGTCCGCTTCGTAAGTTTCAATCGTCCGGAACAAGCTGTCGGCCAGCGTGATACGAGCGTGTATTCGTGGCCATATTATGAAGGTGTGCATCTGGAGGAGGCGATGCATCCACTGGCTTTTGTGGCGACGGGGCTGTATGGCAAGCAGTTGCCCAAGCAATCCGGCGCTCCTTTGCGGATGGTGTTTCCCTGGAAATATGGTTATAAGGGTCCCAAGTCGGTGGTTAAAATCGAGCTGACCGATGAGCGTCCGCATACCTTCTGGAATGATGCGATGTCTGCTGAGTATGGATATTTTTCGAATGTGGATCCGGGGAAGCCTCATCCGCGCTGGAGCCAAAGCACTGAACGCTTGCTGGTAACAGGGCAGCGAGTGCCGACGCGCTTATACAATGGCTATGAGGATCAGTTGGAAGGTTTGCACAAGACGGTCTATAAGCAGGGGAATGTGCATTAGTTTTCCGCATACCTGTTGCGGTATTGCGAGGGTGCTATATTCAAGCTGACTCGGAAAGGGTAGCTTTTAATCTATTGCCAGGCGTGTTGCCTGGACGAGGAGCCAACGTGGATGAGGGAGTATTTTATTGGATGGGCTAACGTAATTACTAATAAGGTTAGTGAAAAGAGGTATTTTATTGAAAATAATCCTTTCTTTTTGAGCTAACCCAGTATTCAATGGGGCGGATTTCAGCTAACCTGCTCCATGAGAAATGACTACCCGTTTATACTCGCTGTTTTCGGAGTGGTGTCGGTGTGTTGTGGGCAGGTTGTTTGTGGGCAGGGGGCGATAGAGAGGGGTGAGGACGAAAATGTATCGCCGGTGGAATTGCTCGATCTGGCTAGAGGGGCTTTCCAGCGAGGTGATTTTGTGAAGGCTGAGGAAGTTTTTGCACGTTTTTTTGCGGACTATGGTGAAAATCCAGAAGCGGTAGAAGCGTTGGATATTCATCGTCCTTTTTTGGCGCTCTCAAAAATAGGCGTGGGAAAGTATGAGGAAGCGCTGGAGCTGATCAATGATTCTCTACAGTATGCAAAATTGGAAGCAAAGCTCGAAGATGAGCTGAGTTTTTGGCGAGGGATTTGTCTGCTGCAGGCGGAAAATTATCCAGCGGCCCAGGAGGCCATGGGAGAATACTGGAGCAATGAAAAGCATGAGCCTTTTAAGCGTTATGAGGCCCTGTTGCTTTTTGCGGGGCTTTACCTTTTGCAGGGCTTTGATGAGTTTGCCGCTGATTTTTTAAAGGATCAAATTCCAGGAATGCGTAAGCAGGCGCCGGAAGCGGCGAGTCGGGCGGTGGTCTTGCGATTACATGCTTTGATGAAAGCGGGAATGAATGATCAGGCTTTGATGTTGTTGAGAAGCGAATATTCGTCGCTCGATCAGATGACTCAAGTAGTGAGCTTTCAGATGCAGGTTATGGAATTGGGTGCGCGTTTTATTGAGGAAAAACAATACCGCAAAGCCTTGTTCTGCTTGCAGCGTGTCTGGTCTAAAGAAAAATTGCTGAAGCATCAGGGGACGCGTTTGATTGGCTTGCGTGAGCGTGCGGCCAGGCTTGAAAAAAATGGTGAGCGTCAAGCCGTGATGTTCCAGATCAAATCCATCATTCGTCGTATTGAGCGTGAAATTTCTCAACTGGAGTTGGCTGAAAATTTCAACTCCGGTTTGCGCTTAAGAGTGGCGATTGCCTATCAGACGCAGGGCAGGTATCGCGAGGCAGCTTTGGTGATGGAGGCGATGCTACGGCAGATGCCGGCTGACCGGGTAGTGGATTCAGCAAGCGTGGCCTTGGTGCAATGCTGGATGCAAATCGAACGGTGGCCAAAAGTCATTGAGGCGGCTGATTTATATAGGGAGAAATTTACTCTATGGGAGGGGGCGGGTCATCTGCCTGAAGTGATGTTTTTGAAAGCCGAGGCTTATAGGGAAATGAAGCAAACGCAATTGGCGGCGGCGGCTTATGGGGAATTGGTTGAGAAATTTCCTGATCATGAACAGGCACCGGCGGCTTTGTTCATGCAGGCGTATATGTATTTGATACAGGATGACAGTGAAGGAGCGGTATATCACTTTGATCAACTCAGGGCACAATACGCAGGGCACAACTTGATCGCAGATGCTGATTACTGGACGGGAATGGCCTTGTCGTTTACTAGCGAATACGCTGAAGCGAGAGCGTGGATGCAGGCTTATCTCGCTAAACATGATTCTGCTAAAAAGCCCGCCAAATATAAAGTGGAAGCCCGTTTTCGCCTGGCATATTGCGCCTTTGCTTTGGGGGAGAGTGAGGAAGCTATCGAACAGTTTGTCGGATTTACAGAGGAGAACGCTGATCACGTTTTGATTGATGAAGCGTGGTTATTGCTGGGAGATGCTTATTTGGGCGAGGGGGAGATTGATCGCGGCATTGCCACATATCGCCGGGTTTCTCCGATTGCGAAACGGTTTTTCGAGGACGCTTGGTTTAAGTTAGGCAAGGCCCTGCGCTTGACGGACAGGCTGGTTGAAATGCGGGCACATTTTGCTAAGTTTTTGGCTCTGTATCCGGATAGTAACCGGATGCCGGAAGCGGTTTACTGGGTCGGGTGGGTGGATCGTCAAAGCGGAGAAGTGGCCAAGGCGAAGCAAATCTACTGGCAGGTTTTGAAGCAGCATGGAAATGATGCAAAACTTTTAGCCATAGAGGATTTAATCGCGGCTTTGCCCATGCTGTATCGGGAGACGGGGGCCGGAGAGCAGGAACTGTTAAAGCGTTTGCAGCAATTGCGGGTCGCAGCAGTGGCGAGGGGGCGACGGGTGATGGCGCTTCGGTGTGCCTGGGGAGTGGCGCAGATATACCGGCAGGGTAATAAGAAGGCCTATCAAGTAGCTCTTTTGGACGTCACTCCTGAGGTTGATGCAAAACAGGATGCTCCACGTATCACCTTGGACTGTGCTGATGCGCAGTTGGCGATGGGGAATTACCATGTAGCGGGGGAGCTTTATGAAGAGGTGAGGAAATGGCATCCGAGAGCGGCGGGAAGAGACCGGGTTTTTGCAGGTTTGGGACGAATTGCCGAGCAAGCGGGGGAAGTGAAAAAGGCGATTGGTTTTTATGAGCGATTTGAACGTGAAACGGCATCACCTCAACGCCTGGCGGAGGTGAAGCTTGATCGCGCTCGTTTGTTGGTAAGCGAAAAAAGAGCGGATGAGGCAATGGGGGTATTGAATGAGTTGTTGGAAAATCAACATGCATCTAGTCAAATAAAGGCTCAGGCCTTGTTTGAATTTGGTGAACTTTTGATGAGTGCGGGAGAACCAAGAAAGGCGGCCGCTTACTACGAGCGCATATATGTGGTGTATGGGAAGTATAGAAAGTTGGTGGCTCGCGCTTACTTGCGGAGAGGGGAGGCGCTTGAGGAATTAGCTCTGCATGCGGAGGCCTTGGAGGTTTATGAGGAATTGGCTGGTCGCACTGATTTGCACGCATTTGATGAGTTTAAAAAAGCGGAGAAAAAGCTGTTGGAGTTCAATCGGCCTGAAGGAGTTGCGTTGTGAAAATTTCATTCATCATTGTGTGCGTGTTGTTTGCCTGCTCGATCCATTCGCAGGCAATGGATATCTTGCACCTGAAGAATGGAAATAAGGTGTCAGGGAAGGTCGAGCAAATCACGAACAAAACCGTGAGCTTTCGGATGAATATCGATTTGGGGCGCGGCAAACGAGGAGCGGTGAAACGAGCCGTCTCGCTGGAGAAAATTAATTTTATTGAATTCGGGCTACTCAAGAATGAGGCGACTTGGTTGAAAGAGACGGGCGAGAGAAGTTCGAAAGTTTTGAGGAAACTATGGGATTTGAAGGTGCCATATCTTGGTCAGCCGAAATCAAATACAGGTGCTGTAGGTTTGTTTCTTGCGAGGGGATTACTGAAAACAGACTCTACTTATCATTGGAGTGATGCCATGGACTTGTTTGATTTGATTGAGCTTAAATCATGGAATGAAGAAGATCGGAAAGCGGCTCGAATCGGGCGAATACGTGGACTGGTGAGGCAGGGTAAACTGGAGCAAGCGATAACCAGAGGGAAGAGGGAAGTCGCAGCGGCTAAAGATGAAAGCGTGATGGTTGAGGTGGAATTCACCTTAGGTGAAATAGGCTTCGTGAAGTTGAAAGCCTTGCAGAAAAAACATCCCAAGTGGCAGGATGATGACGAGGTGCTTTTGGAGCGTCAGCGGATATATAATGACTCGCTGGATCATTATCTAAATGGGTCTCTTTTTTATGCGACAAGGGAAGAGGCGTCGGCACGTGGATTGATGGGAGCCGTAAAGCTATATCATTTTGCGGGAAGGAACGATGAAGCCCGCAAGTGTCTGGAGGATGTTGGGAGCATGTACCCAGATTCCTCGTTTGCAAAACAGGCGGTCGAACAATTGCAACTTTACCATAATGACAAAAAAAATATTATTGAATAGAAATTATCAACAAGGAAGGTGGAAGCTTGCGCTGTATGGATTGCTTGCATTGCTGTTGGTGGCTATGCATCTGCAAAATGCGAGTGCCCAGAATTCTGGGAAGGAGACGCCTGTGCAGGAAGAGATAAGTCATGAAGCGGATGCACCGCCGCCCGATGAAACCCGTTCGGCTTTGGATATTTACCAAGAAGGCGGATGGTTCATGCATGTGTTGTTGCTGTGTTCGATCGGAACGATTGCGGTGATCGTTTATTGTTTTGTTCAGATTTCCCCGAAAAAAATGGGACCTAAATCGCAAGTGGATCAGGTGAATCATGCGATGGCGCAGAAGGATGTGACAAGCGCTTACTCACTCTGCCAGGCAAATCCAAATTCTTACACCAACGTGGTTTCTTCGGCTTTGTTAAAAGTGAATTTTGATCGCGATAAAGCTAATAAAGTGTCGATGGATGAAGCGGCGGGCGAGGTGTTGGATCAGGAGGAAATCAAGCAGATGGTCTGGGTCAGTTATCTAAATTTGTTCGCAACTTTAGCTCCGATGATTGGTTTGCTGGGAACGGTGTGGGGAATGATTGAGAGTTTTGATCAACTGGCAAGTGGCAATGCCGAACCACAGGATTTGGCAGGCGGAATTAAGAAGGCGATGGGCACAACAGCAGGTGGATTGCTGGTCGGTATTCCGGCGATGTTTTTTTACTTTTATTTTCGCAACAAATTGATGGCAACGGTTTCTTTGATCCAGAAGAATGCGTCTTTTGCGATTGATATTCTGTCGGGGGAAATACGCTTGGAAGAGTAGGGGGGAACCACGGAAAACGCCAAATGCACTAAGGGCATAGGGCATCAACAAATTAAAGTAGTATGAAGAGTCGTGGAGGGAATAGAAATAATGATGAAGTCTCCTTCCAAATGACGCCGATGATTGACATGACTTTTCTGCTGTTGATTTTTTTCATGGTGACAACTCGTTTGACGGAAGAGAGTCTCAAGCGTGAGATACGCTTGCCGTCGGCAATGAGTGCGGTTGTTCCTGAAAACCTGAAGAACAGGGATACGATCAGTATTGATGGGGAGGGGAATTATTTTGTCGGAGATCAGCAGCACTCGCGTGAACAATTAGCAGCTTATTTGAAGAAACGTTTCGTGAACTTCCCTCCGCTGAGAATTTATCTGCGCGCGGATCAGGATACTCAGGCACGGAAGATTCGTGAGTTCATGACGATGGCGACCGAGGCGGGCGCTTTGGATGTGATATTCGGAACTTACCGGAAAAAGGGAAGAGAGGAGGGCTGAAAATCATGAAGCGGAAAAAACGCAGAGTCGAAAATACGATGGAGATTCAAATGACGCCGATGATTGATATGGTCTTTTTGTTACTGGTATTTTTCATGGTGACTTCAAAGCCGATCAAGCCGGAAGCGGACATTTCAATTGCGCTGCCGGGGGAGGTTAGTCAGGAGGAAGTGTTGGACATTCCTGATGAGCAGAGAGTCATCATTCTGGAGTCGGGTCAGGTTGTTTTGAATGAACAGGTTTTGGGAACACCTGACGACATTGGCCTGTCCGAACTAGTGAAAGTTCTGAGACGATTTAAACTGGCGGCAGAAAGAAACCGAGCCGAGGCGTTGGTAACACTGGCTCCGGAGGACGAGGTCAAACATCAGCGCATCGTGGATGTTCTGAATGCTTGTGCCATCGCTGAGATTAAGGGGGTGACTTTCGCAGCAGGTTCTGGTGATGGGGATAATGGAGGAGGGGGACAGTGATTAAAGTGAAGCTGGATGAGCCGGTTCTTTCGAGGAAGAATACAACATCAAAAAAGGGGCGAAGCGAACTGGAGCCGGAAAAGGCGGTGGAGAATCGCCGCAGAGGGATGATTTTTTCTGTCATCGTTGGAAGCATCACCGTTCATGTGATTGGCTTGGTATTATTTGGATTGTGGACGGTGGCCCGGTATTGGAAACAGCCAGAGGCGGTGTTTGAAGTGAAAAAGTTGGTGAAAATTCCACCTCGGATTCCTGAGCAGAAAATGAACCTTTTACAGCATGAGGCAATGACGCCGAAACCTGTATTCACCGACAAGCTGGCCAGCATTCGACCGATTGATTTTGCTTTGCCCGATCTGCCGACCGTGGATATGAACCAGATGCTGCCACTAGACCCAGCTGAGCTGATTTCGGATCAGGTGGCGGGGCTGGTCGGGGCCGCCGGTTTGGGCAATGGTCTGGGGCGAGGGCTTGGTGGTGCGGGTGGAAGAGGCACAGGAAAAGGTCTCGTTTTTTTCGGGATGAAGACAGAGGGGGAGCGGATCGTCTTGTTGTTTGATGTGTCATCCAGTGTGGTGAACAAGGCCTTGTCAGCTGGAATTCCATTGGAACGGGTAAAGCAGGAAACGTTGAAGCTTATTGAAGGGCTTCCCATTACTTCCAGATTTACGATGATTCAGTTCACACAGAATTTCAAAAGTTTCAGCTCAGAGTTGCTTGCGGCGACGGATGGAAATAAAAAAGCTGCGAGAAAATGGGTGCAGAATGAGTGGGTGGAGAGCGGTACTATGTCTGGCCGGAAGGTGGTTTCTAATCCAAGAGGACTGGTAGCAGTGCTTGAGGAAACCTTTCGAATGAAGCCGGATTTAATTTTTCTGATTTCGGACGCCAGTTTCCAATGGCGAGTAGGAGGGGGGATTTCGGATATTCCTTATGATGAGTTGAAGGATCTTTTGGCTAAGCTACAGGCGGATCTTCCGTCACCCGCGGTGATCCAGTTTGCGGGATTTCAGCCAAAGTCAGATGACGTGAAGGCATGGAAGCGTCTGCTGCGCCGCTCACAGGGGAAGTTTCAGATTTTGAAGGCTGGTAGATAAGACTTGAGAAATCGAACATTTTTCACTATGTTCCCCGACTTAGGGCCGATGCGGCCGTGAAAAGCAGGGATTACCCGAGTTTTACGAATAATAAATAAATCCAGAATGAAATCGATTTCAGGGGCAATAACGATAGCGGTAGTGGCTTTTGGCATGGGAGCATGCGAATCAACACCGCCTCAAGATGCAGCGATATGGAACAAACCTCCACGCTATGGTCATGGAGGTACTCAAGATGCCCAACCTGATCCTGCGGCTACTGACGGACAGCAGAAAAATCGTTTTGGCTTTTCTGGTGAAGATCCCGCAAGCGGTCAGGCAGGTCAGCCTGGTCAAACAGGCAGTCGCTTCGGCGCAGGTGCTGCAACACCTCCCCCGGCAAATGGAAATTTGGGATCAACCCCAGGTCAAACGGCAGCGGCAGGTAGTGAAAAAATGGACCCGAAAAAGGGAAGCGAAAATACAAAAAAAGGAGGTGGATCCAAGTCCAGCCCGCCGCCTAGTTTGAAATCTTACCCATTCGGAAAACCTGTTCCCGGCAAAAGTGGTTTTGTTACTTTGCCGTCACCTCATGATGGTTTAGGAGAGATTGATGTGCGGGGAATTGCTCCGGGCACTCCGGTTGAGATTCCGGATCCTACCAAACCCGGCAAGAAAATATACTTTCGAGTGCCTTAGGGCTTTGAGGTGTGATCGAACAGGCGTGTGTTGAGTCGTGACGTTTTCCGGGAACAGAGCATTGGATTTCCAACGCGTTGCCATATTAGGGCCAGGTTTGCTGGGAGGCTCGCTGGCCTTGGCTATCCGTCGTTCCAGTCCTGAGACCAAGATAAATTTGTGGGCGCGTCGGGGCACGGTCGTGGAAGAAATCCAGCGGAGAGAACTCGCCGATG
>JAADHD010000137.1 GCA_013152075.1 Verrucomicrobiota bacterium
TTACTATTTTGCTATGCAAGCAAAAACCGAACTGCTCCTCTACCAGTTGTTGTGGTTAGGAAGCCAAATTAAATACCCTACCTTTCACAGCCTTTCGTCCAGCTTCGAGTCATGGGCCTACTCCAAGGGCTTACTGCAAATCCTAAATCGTCTGGAACACGAGCGATACCTTGAAACTCAGGGAAAATCGTTAGACAGGGTGATTCGCCTGACGGAAAAAGGACGACAATTGCTTGCTGGTGGACGAAATCCAGAAATCGAATGGGCACGGGAATGGAACGGAACATGGAGAATGGTGATATTTGATATTCCTGAATCCAAAAGAGCCCTGCGCCGAGAGCTCCGTAACATTCTCAAAGCCTGCCACTTCGGATGTTTTCAGCAAAGCGTCTGGCTGTCGCCTCACCCCATGGCTTCAATCAATGACCTCCTCCGCAAAACCACGCCTGGGCTAAGTAACCTCACTCTGATGGAATGCCATCTTCTGCCCGGAGAAAATGATTCCGACGTTGTAAAGGGCGCGTGGGATTTTTCCAGAATCAATGGCAACTACCAAACCTACATCAAACATATCAAAAATTTTGGCAGTCAAAAAAACCCGAAAAATATCGACCGCTTCATCTCGGAAGAAAAGCTTCTCTGGGAAACTGCATTGAAATATGACCCCCTGCTTCCTAAACAACTTACTCCGCGAGGCTACTTGGGAAAGAAAGCCCACCAACTCCGCATGACAAAATTGCACAAAATCATGAACTCCGCCTTCAAACACCTGCCCGAGAGCTCTGCATAGAACGCCTCATTTCCGTGTCCGGCCGGACACGGAAATGAGGCGTTGTGCTTTTTGGATTCGCGTGGGTGTGGGGGGTGTCTGGTGTTTTGCGTTGGCTGGCACTCTTATTCTGCTGCCTGCTCTATCACCTCTCGATAGATTGTTTCCAGGTCGGCGATCTGTTTCTGCTGGGAATACCGTGAGGCAACGCCTGCTCTTGCGGCTGATCCCATGGCGCTCCAATCCTGCTCATCTTGCAACAAAATCGCGAGGCGATTAGCTAGTGACTTCCAATCATCTTCTTCAACAAGGAGCCCACTGATCTCATCTTCCACCGCCTCAGGAATTCCGCCGTGCAAAGTGGCTGCCACTGGCAATCCCGTAGCCATGGCTTCGAGCATTGCGTTGGGCACGCCTTCCTGATTGCCATCGGCTCCTATTCGACTCGGATGCAGAAAAACATGCGCTCGTTGCAATTGCTCGCGCAGTCTCTGTTCTGTCACAAAACCTATAAATTCAACTTCCCTGACAATGCCCAATCGTTCGGCAAGATCCTCTAACTCTGGCTGCAAGGGGCCCTCACCTATAATCGTCAACTGTGCTCTTGGGTGGCGTTCCCGGATTTTCGCCAAAACTCGAATGGCCACATCCAGCCCCTTTTTCTCAATCAATCGACAGGCTTGAACCAAACGCCACTCGCCGTTGACCGCTGGCTTGCGATCTATCACTGGCCACTGCTCCAACGGAATGCCCGTTCTCGAGATGCGGATTTTTTCATCCGGACATCCCATCTCACGCAACTGCCGGGCCAACGATTCAGAGCGAGCCAGGATCCGGTCAGCTTGTGAAAATACCGCCTTCATCGCTTCGATATAAGCTGACTTTCCCATATCCACCGCCACATCAGCTCCGTGAAAACTTACGATCACCGGACAGGGGCACGTCTTTGATTCCAGCAGTGGCAGCAAGTGCATGCCGATATGGCCAAAATAGACGTGTAACAGTTCAGCTTTGTTTTCTGATAAGTTTTTTTCTATTTCCCTACGCTCCCAGTCATATATCTGCCACGGCGCCTGTTTGCATTTGCGAAACCAAAACCGCCGCGCCTCCCGTATCAGTCCGTTCGGCCGGGCCAGTTGGATCACTCGCTTTTCATCAAAGGGGAATTTATCCGCATGTAGCCGCTTTTGTGTTAGGATAATGGATTCATAATTCGACAGACCAACGATCTGCCGGTACACATGCGACATCTCCGGCGCCAGAAACGTCGAACAAAATGATGCCACTATTGGTTGAGAAGCCATAGTCAAATACAGCACATAGCACTTGATAAGCGAATGGACTACCAGGAAAAAGCCCGAAGGGTCATCCAACTCGAAATAGATGAACTGAGTCGCTTGCACGACCGCCTCGACGAATCCTTCGGCCAAGCGGTCAAAGCCCTGCGCTGCACGCTCGATCAGCAGGGGAAAATCATCATCGTTGGAGTGGGCAAATCAGGCAATATCAGCCATAAAATCGCCGCCACTCTGAACTCTACTGGCGCCACCGCCACGGTTCTCAACTGTCAGGATGCCTTGCACGGCGATCTTGGTCTGGTTGATGAAGGGGATGTCGTCATCGCTTTCAGTTACTCTGGCGAAACCTGCGAGTTACTCGACATCATGCCGCACCTCAAACGTCGGCGGGTGACGCTGATCTCGATCACCGGTCAGCCTGACTCGACTCTCGCTCGTGTTGGAGACATCGTATTAGATATCCATGTTGAACGCGAAGCCTGCCCTCTTAATCTCGCACCCACTTCCAGCACAACTAACATGCTGGTCCTGGGTGATGCTCTGGCGATGACCTTGCTGGAAGACAGAGGATTCAAAAAAGAAGACTTTGCCGAACTGCATCCCGGCGGCTCGCTGGGACGAACCCTGCTCACCAAAGCTTCCGACATTATGCGCAGCGGTGAAAACATCGTTATTCTTTCGGCACAGGAAACCATCAAAACCGCTTTGGAAAAAATGACCGCTACCCGAAGCGGGGCGGTCATTGTCATTCATGAAGACAAATCACTGGCCGGCATTTTTACCCAGGGAGATTTCACCCGGGCTTTCCAAACTCAGAACGATCTCGGAAGCTGTAATGTCGGAGACTTCATGACCGCAGACCCTATTTCGATTCCTGCCGACAAACTCGCCGCCGAAGTCCTGGCTTTACTCGAAGAGCACCGCATCGACGATCTCGTCGTCGTCGATGACAACAATCATCCGCTTGGCCTCATCGATATCCAGGATCTCACCCGGCTACATATCCTTTAACTGCCTAAATTACGACCTTATCTGACGAAAAATCGCCAAACCGCAATTCTAGGCTCGCAAAAAACCTTAAGATCTGTTAAGTATTGGGGTTCAATATCTCTAACATTCTAAACCTATGGCAGTCGTAGCTACTCAAATCAAAAAAGGCCAATGCATTTCCTACAAAGGAGAATCCGGCATTGTGCTACATCTCGAACACCGCACTCCTGGCAAGGGCAATGCGCTGATTATGGCGACGATCCGCTCCTTTTCGACCGGGAAAACCAAAGACATCCGATTTGCTTCCGGCGACAAAGTGGAGATCGTCATTACCGAGCGGCAGAAACTCGAGTTCAGCTACAGTGATCCGAGCGGTTATCATTTCATGGATCCGATAACTTTCGATACGGTCACCCTGTCGGATGAAATGCTAGGTGACATCACAAACCTACTCATTGATGCCTTGAAGGTCGAAGTGCTTTATCTCGACGGCAAGCCTGTCAGTGTAGACCCTCCTTCATCGGTCGACCTTAAAATCGCCGAATCCGCACCGGGAGTTAAAGGCGACACCGCCAACAATCCTACCAAGGAAGCGACCCTCGAAACCGGTCTGCGTATCCAAGTGCCTCTATTCTGCAAACCCGGCGATGTCATCAAAGTTGATAGCGCCACTTGCAAGTATCTCAGCCGGGTCTGAATCGACCTGACTGACTGCATTCCAGGAAAAAATCGGCACTGTTGAAATTCGGATGCCGGCATCGGTTTTCGTCTGATTTATGGCGCTACCTAAACGCACCAGTTCAAAATCCCTCCGCAAAACCACTGCGTCATCGACCAGCGGACGGCGTAAGTCGTCGCATCGCAAAAAAGCATCTGGAAGCAAGAAGCGCCACAAATCTTCGGCTAACAACAAACAGATCGCCGCTTTTGTTGAGGGCGACGCTATCCCGATCGCCGCCCCGTCGGACGGACTCTTGCACTGGATGCGTCTTTTGATCGGCCTTGCTCTGTTGCCCTTTGTGTGGATATCCCTAGAGTCCTTTTTTCTCAGCTTTGCTCACGCCACCAAAAACGGCGCCTTCTGGCGCACCGGTGAGTTCTGGTTTTTCACCATAGGATCTTCAATATGGCTGGTGCTTTTTTTCGGCCTGCGAAGCCGACTGATGTTGTGGCTCTATGTGGCCGGGCACGAACTCACTCATGCCGTTTTTGTCCTGTTCTGTGGCGGTAATGTGAAAGGCCTGCACATTTCCAGCTCAGGCGGTCATATCCTGACTAACAAAAACAATTTCATCATCGCTCTTTCTCCTTACTTTATCCCCTTTTATACCATGATCGTGATCGCGCTATGGTGGATCATACAGTTGATATTTCCTGACTACCCCATCACCGTCGTTCACGACCGCATCCTGTTTGCCTCGATAGGTCTCACCTGGACCTTCCATCTGACCTTCACTCTGTGGATGATAAACCGCGAGCAGCCCGACTTGCAGCAAAACGGCATTCTGTTTTCAGTCGCCCTGATTGCCTTGATCAATATTCTGCTCATTTCGGGTTTTCTCGTTCTGGCCTCCCCCCACGTCACACTGGAATATTTCGCCCTCACCTGGGCTAACAATCTCGCAACCTTTCACGATCGCTTAATGGAATCAGTTCGAGAAATGATCCACATGGTGATGTGATTGCCTACTTGCCAGAACGCCTAGCATGTAGCAAACTCCGTCATGTCTAAGAATAAACCAACCTCCGCTCAAAATAATTTCTCCCCGTCCCGCCGCCGTTTCTTGACCACTACCGCTAGTGCGACCAGTGCTTTTGCCGGAATTCAATTTTTGCCTTCAGGAGTTCTGGGAGCAAATGACAAACTTAACCTGGCGTTTGTCGGAGCAGGTGGACGAGGTGCAGCCAATATAAAAGGCTGTGCCAGTGAAACTCATTATGCCTACGCCGACGTTGATCAACGGCGCTGCGCCGACTCGTTGAAGGCCAGCCCTAAAAGTAAATATTACAAAGACTGGCGTGAAATGCTCTCGAAAGAAGCGAACAACATCGATGCGGTTGTCGTATCGACACCAGATCACAACCACGCCATCGTTGCGATGGCCGCCATGAACGCCGGCAAACATGTTTATGTCGAAAAACCTCTAACACTGACCATCGCCGAAGCTCGCGCTCTGCAGAAAACGGCCGAGTCAAAAGGCCTCTGCACTCAAATGGGAAATCAGGGGCACGCCGCCGAAGGTGCTCGACGCACCAATGAATGGGTTCAGTCCGGATCCGTTGGTGAAATCCGCGAGGTTCACACCTGCACTAATCGACCCAGCTGGCCCCAGGATATGCTGCGCCCCGCAAAAGAAGAAGTACCTGCAACGATCGACTGGGACATCTGGACCGGCCCCGCTCCTATGGGCCCCTACAGCGCCGCCATCGTCCCTTTCAAATGGCGTGGATACATTGATTATGGCACCGGTGCCCTCGGTGATATGGGAGCGCACATTCTCGATCATCCGGTCTGGTCGCTTGGTCTGGGAGTGCCTTCCAGCGTATCGGCAGAGATCGAGCGCAAAACTTCCGGCAGTGAAAAAGTTTCGCATCCGGCCTCTTGTAAGATTACTTACGAATTCCCTGCGCGCGGTGACGCTCCGCCAGTCAAACTGATGTGGTATGACGGCAGTTTTGCGATGCCTCGTCCAAAAAACATGGACGAGAAAAAGAAAACACCCAGCAGCGGATGTATCTACTACGGTAGTGAGTTCACTTTCATGCATGGCAGCCACGGAGGAATGCCTCAACTGGTAGCCGATGCAGACAAAAAGAAATTTGTCGAGCCACCCAAAACGATGGAACGTTCGCCCGGACATCACAAAGAATGGATTGACGCCTGCAAAGCCAGTGACCCGAAAATGGCCAAATCGAATTTCAGCTATGCCGCTCCGCTCACCGAACTCATGTTACTGGGAGTGATCGCAGCCCAGGTGGGCAACGGCACAAAACTTACCTGGAATCGTGACAAGATGACCACAGGTAATGCCGAAGCTGACAAGCTGATCCGACACAAATTCCGTGACGGCTGGGATCAAATTGGTTAAAGCAATCAGGGGCTCAGGGTAAACAGGGTAAATACCATGGCCGAATCCTATCCAGTTCCTGCGGACGAAATTCTGCAGGAACGGTTGAGTGATTTACAATACAAAGTCACGCGGAAATCAGCCACCGAGCCCCCCTTTGACAACGAATACAACAACAACAAGGAAGTCGGCATTTATGTCGACATCGTCTCCGGCGAGCCCTTGTTCAGTTCGTCAGCGAAGTACGATTCCGGGACCGGTTGGCCCAGCTTTTTCCAGCCACTGGTTGCGGATAACATTATCGCGAAACGCGATTTTAAAATGATCCTGCCCAGAACCGAGATTCGCAGCAAACACGGCGATTCTCATCTGGGGCATGTTTTCAAGGACGGCCCGGATCCCACCGGTTTGCGCTACTGCATGAACTCCGCAGCCCTGCGCTTCGTTGCCAAAGAAGATATGGAAGGCGAAGGGTACAGTGAATTCCTGACGCAATTGGACTGAGGAGATCCACCAAATACCCCTCACTCGCCAATTCGGTAGAGGAAGCCTTTTAAAAACAAAAACCCGTCAGACACTGCGGGTGACGCCATCAGGATCAACCTCTATCTGCCATGAAAATTCCAAAATACTGGGCCAAGGGAGAAACCGACATCCTTATGCAAAGGAGCCCCGCAACAGGCGAGCATATCGGCCCTTTTGCTTGTTGGGGCTGGTCTGACATCAGTCTAGAGGATGCAAAAATACATGGCGAGAAAAGAGCTGCCAAATTTGGAAAATTGTTTCACGATGGAAATCTACCCAATGGCGAATACGCCTACAGCGATCGTCCTATTCGAGAAGAAATTCTCGACGAATGGTTTCATCAAGACAAGGAGGCTCCCTACGTGGCTGTCACTCGCAATGCTTACGGCTGCCGCGTTTTGAATGCGGCCTCTGCCATGTTCGTCGATGTGGATCTACCCGAACCTTCCCTCTCTAAAATCCTAGGCCACAAAATAAAAACCTGGCTCGGCAAAACAGATCCACCCCCACACGAGCAACAGGAAATCGATGCGCTTTCCATACTAAGAAAGCTAGCAAAGTCCGACACCTCTTTTGGCGTTCGCATTTATCGAACCAGAGCCGGGTTAAGATACCTACTCACGCACCTGCATGGTGATCCTGTGTCCGATACGACTGCCCAGATTATGACTTACCTCGGTGCCGACCCTCTTTACATGAGGCTCTGCAAAATGCAGGAATGTTTCCGGGCACGACTCAATCCAAAACCTTACCGCTGCGATATGCGCCGACTAAAAGTTCGGTATCCATGGCAGGATGGGACGGCTAAGGAGGAACTCAATGTCTGGCTTGAAGAATACGCACTGAAAAGCGAAGCTTTCGCCACCTGTAAATTCATTGAGCATCTCGGCAATACAACGATGGATTCCACTATTGAGCGAGTGGTGAATTTTCACGACAAGGAAACCCGAGCGACTTCTCGTCTTTCGCTGGCGTAACCTCCCTTCAATCCCCTTACAAAAAAAGATCAATTTTCTAATTGGTAGGACAGTCAATACGCAGCAGGTTTATCGAGCATGAACAACGAAATCACTCCATCTGTCTCTCCTGTTGGTAATCCGGGTACCCACAGCAAGCTCATCGGATATCTATTGTGGATATTTGGTTTCACTGGTGCCCACCGATTTTATTATGGCAAACCCATCAGTGGTACTATCTGGCTGTTCACCCTCGGCTTGCTTGGGGTCGGATGGCTCATCGACCTCTTCCTCATTCCCTCAATGGATCGAAAAGCCGATTTGCGCTTTGAATCCGGAGACATTGATTATTCTCTCGGCTGGATCTTGCTCACCTATCTGGGACTTTTCGGCATTCACCGTTTTTACATGGGAAAAGTCGGTACCGGTATCCTCTACCTTATCTCTGGCGGCCTATTCGGCATTGGCTGGATTTATGATTTCTGGACTCTCAATACCCAGATCAGTGAAATCAATCACTCGCGAAAACAGACCGCTACTTAAGCAGCGGTTTCATTCTCATCATCCTCTGCGTTTTTGAGAATAGCGACTTCCGGCTCGCCTCCATCTTCCTCAATCTCTCTCCTCCACTTGCGCGATATCCAGGGCCTGATGCCACCATATATCAGATAAGAAGTAAATATCATGGCCGGCACCACGTGCCAGAAGATCACCGCAGAAACAGCCACAAATATAATCACAAAAACCCACGGCAAAGTTCGGCGTGTGCGCCAATTGATTTTTTTGAAGCTCGGATAGTGAAACTCACTGAGCATCAAAAAGGACAGCAACCACATCAAGATCAGCAAGCCGTATTTCCACGGCCCCACTTCCTTCTCCCCTTCGTTCAACCAAAGCATCAACAGGGTCAGCGATGCAATCAGACCGGCCGCAGCCGGGATCGGAAATCCTGTAAAATCCTTGCTTCCCGATTCATCGGGCTCGGCGGCCATACAATTGAAACGCGCCAGCCGCATGCCTCCGCAAAGCAAATAACCAAAAGCCGTCAACCAGCCCAAACGATGACTGAAATCGTTCAGCACGATGTCCATCACCAACAAAGCGGGAGCAATTCCAAAAGACACGATATCTGCCAGTGAATCAAACTCTCTACCAAACATCGATTCCTGACCTCGAAGACGAGCCACCCGGCCATCCAACAAATCAAAAACGCAGGCGCCCAGAATCAAAGCGATGGCCTTGTAATATGGCATCACACCACTATCGGGATTTTGCATGCCCTCAAATATCATCAGGATCGCCAGGAACCCGCAAAACAGGTTCCCCGCAGTCATCAGATTTGGTAACAGATATATTCTGGGTGAGTTACTTTTCATCGCCATTCCCTCTCCGGGACAAGAATTCTACCCTCAAACCATCCATTTGGCGATCTTTTTGAATATTCGTTGTCCCGAGCCCTTATTTATTCTACTTTAATACGTCTGTTGCCTGTTATGAATACCAATCAAGAAATCGAACTTACTCGGGATGTCGAAGCCATCCAAATCCCAAGCGGAGAACCTATCGCCCTGCCCATCGGCACAAAGGTGATGATCCAGCAGTCGCTTGGAGGCACCTACACAGTCGCGACACAATCCGGACTGGCGCGAATTTCCTCCGCTGATGCAGATGCCCTCTCTATTGATACCAATGCCGAAAGCAGCGCCGGCAAAACGGCCCCCGAAAAACTCGCGGCGGAAGGTGACCTAGAAGGCGCGGTATGGGAACAATTGAAAGCCGTATATGATCCGGAAATACCGGTCAATATTGTCGACCTGGGACTGGTCTATGATTGCCAGGTTAAAGATAGAGACGACGGCAGCAAAGAAGTCGAAGTGAAGATGACTCTAACCGCCCCCGGATGCGGGATGGGCCCGACCATCGCAGCTGACGCTCGAAACAAAATCATCTCTCTCGAAGACATCGACGATGCCCAAGTCGATCTGGTATGGGATCCTGCCTGGAATCAAGACATGATCAGCGAAGAAGGCAAAATGAAGCTGGGAATGATTTAGGTTTTGTTGCCCCTCTTTGCCCTACGGTCGGTATTCAGATATTTTCCCATTATAGGAATCGATTTGAATCGTGTAGAAGTTTTCCGGCACTCCTCTAATATCCGAGCGCTCTTTCACCAAGGTGATG
>JAADHD010000383.1 GCA_013152075.1 Verrucomicrobiota bacterium
GGCTGCAGAAAAATAGCAGCCAAGGTGATTTTAAGATACCCCCCCAGGTTTTGCTCCACTGTGGCCAGATCAATTTCACCCGTCAAAGCAGATCCTCCAATCAGCTTGGAAATCATGTAGGGCCAGACCAAGGCCAGCCCCGCTGTAAAAAACATACAGAAGATCGCCGGCCAAAACCATTTCTGGTAAGGCTTCAAGTAAGCGAAGATCCAATAAATTTCTTTCAGACTCAAGCGGCGGGATTTTTTCTTCCCATCCTTGGAATTCGGTGTGTTTTCAGCAGCAGTTGCCATCGCAAAAAACTCAAACCCCTACACGCCAGCCGATGCAAAATCCAGTGATCATTCGCCAAAAAACCTAAACCTGAGCAAAAGCTCCTCCTGTCCGCTTTTCCGCGAACAAGCAAACTTCACTTAGCTTTCTTTTCCTCAACCTTTTTTTCCGGCTTTGCTTCAGCCTTTTTCTTGTCCTCAGCCGCTTCAGGCTTCTTCCCGTCCGGAGCTTTTTTAGTGTCCGGAGCTTTTTTATCACCCGCTTCCGGAGCTTTTGCGTCACCTTCACCCTCCTTCTTCTCCTCGGGCTTGGGCACCACCGGCCCAACAGGAATGTCAGGCAATACCGCATACTGAGTGTACTCCGCCGGGATCTCCCCCGCTCCGACACCGTTTTTATAATAATAGGCCAGTCCCTCCAATTGCCACTGCTTGCTTTGCAGCTCTTTGACCTTGGGGTCAGCAGCTTCAATCGCCATGGCCGACAACATCGCTTCGTTGGCCAAGGTGGGCTGATTGCCATAAGTAATAGTGAATGCACGATAATAATCCTCCAGAGCAAGCTCCACTTTTTTCTCCTGCTCATACATTTTCCCTCGAATATAAGAGAGTTGAATCATCGTTGATCGGGACATTTTCTTAAACACAGGAGCAGGTAACATTTTGGCATCTCCCACTTGAGGCACTTCATAAAACTTCAAACCAGCCTTCACTACGTCCCATTTACTTCCCGAAAAGGCCGCCCACATTTTCATCAGCTGAACCTGGTCTCCGAGCAACTTATCTTGTGTCTTCGCGATGCTCTTACCTGATTTAGTCTCAAGTAAAGCACCAAGCTCATCGTATTTGCCGAGGCGGCGCAAAGATTCCATCTGAAAAAACCGCGCCTCGCTGGCAAAATTCCGATCTAGGGCAGCAACTCCCGAATAATCCGTGGCAACCTTCCCGAAAATCTGCGCCGCAGGTTCGTAGGCACCCAATTTGAAAGCATTTCGCCCACGCCCCATGAGATTAGCTTCTTCCTGAAAAGTGATCGTCTTGATCGTCGACCGATTGATTGGCGAACCCTTTTGCTGCGGAGTGTAGGCAAACAAGATCTGCTTACCGTTCGAATCCTGGATAAAACCTGTCTGTCGACTTCCATCTGTCATCAACATGGTCACCTTGGCAGCCGCCGCGTCAGCCGAGCTCCCCGCAAACATCCATACCGCCAATACAGACATCAATTTTGTAGCTCCTCCAAGCCAACCCTTTGTGTTGTGAGTTTTCATCAGATTCATAATCGAATTTGTTTATGTTTTCTAAAACCAATACTACGTCAGACCAGTTATTTCTTTTTGTCCGCTTCAGACTTCTTCTCGCTTTCCTCGGTGATTCCCAATTTTGCATCAAGCTCCTTGAGCTGCTCCGGTGTGAAGCCAAGTTCATTTCTGATCGCCGGCAAACGACGACGCGCTCGTCCCAAGGCTCCCGCGGGTGCATCCTCTTCCTTGGCGTTCTTAAACATATACAAAATCTTCCTGAGATAACTGTAGGCTTTGATCTTCTTTTCAGGATCATCAATTTTGTAGGCCAGCTCAAAACCTCTCTCCAAGGCCTGACTCGACCAATCGATATACGAACCGTAAACAGCAATCACTGCGTTATAGACCTTGATCGCGTCATCCGTTTTACCGAGGTTTTCGAGGCACAATCCATAATAAAAATTGGACTCCGCTCTGGCTAGCCGGTCCAACCACTTTTTATTCTTGTTGATTTTACCAAAATATTCCCGGCCGTTTTCCCACTGCTTTTGCTTCACCGCCAGGCGTCCCAGATTCATATAGGAGTCCGGAATCAATTCCCTTTCCTGATACTGGTTGATTACCCGCAAGAAACGCTCGCGCGCTCTGTTGAGACTGTCCGTATCGCTCCTCCTCATTTCAATCCTGCCCAATTCAAAGTCTGCAGGAGCCTTGAAGGCATCATCCTCACGAACAAGCAGCTCTTCAAAATAAGGCACTGCCAGGAACGGGTTAGCTGTCTTGGACAAGTAAATACCGATCTGCTGCAAAGCAAATTCAGACAAATTCTTGATCTCGTAGTTCTCCATCTCTTTGAAAACCTTGTCAATTTGAGCGAGGATCTCTTTATACTCAGGAGAGTCCTTTTTGACCCCGTTACGCATTCCCTGAAGAACGATCACTTTCTGGATTTTTAGCCAGGTTAACAAAGCTTGGTTCTTGGTGTCGACGCCCGGAAAGGAATCAAATATGTCGGCTGTTTTCTCCGGGCCTCTCGTCCTTACCGAGGCTTCTGAATACGATCCAATCGCCTGACGCAAAAGATCGATATCCTGATCCTGAGGCTCCTGATTGCCCATGAAGTTGATCATTTTTTCCAACTGGGTCAGCCCGTCCTCTGCACGACCCGCTTTCTCCAAAGCCTCCATCGTGAAAACCGAAATTTGCGGCTCCCATGGCAAGGCCCCTTCGTAATCGGGAAAAAACGCATCGTAGAATTTCACCGCCTCTTCCCATTTCTCCAAACGTATGCTCAAATCAGCCGAGCGAGCGAGGGCTTCTGATACCGTGCCTTTGTTATTACGTTTTTTCCCTTCCTCAATACCTCCGATAAAATAATCCAGAGCCTGTTGAGTAAGCTCACTCTTCCTGTCAGCATCTTCAGTTTCAAGAGCGGCCATGGAATCATAAGCGTCTCCTGCAATATTTAATGCACGGTCAAGAACCACCGACTCCGGACGCTCCTCTTTAATGCGATCAACCGCAGCAATACATTTTTCATATTCTTCCAGATTAAAATGACAGGCAGAACGATCAAAAAGAGCCAGATCGAGAAACTTGGATTTAGGAAACTCTAATAAATAAACATCGAATAAACCAGCCGCTTTGGGGAACTTACCCAAAATGACATAGTTGCTTGCCTGCCAATACAAAGCCGCTTCGCGATTGCCGCTGTCCGGGTATTTTTCAGCATACATATCGAGTGGCTCCTGAGCCTCCGGATGGTTGCCCATGAAATACAGGGCCGCTCCGTAAAGATGATCCGCAAGCTCTCTCGCCGGATCACCTGCTTCATATTTTTTGCGCACCTTGTCGCATACCTCAAGCACCGTTGCATATTCACGAGCAGTGAACAAAGACTGCAACATAAAAGTAGCCACATTGTTCTCCAAGCGGTGATCCGGAAACTCCTTCATGAATTTGTCACCGTAATACTGAGCGCTGCTGTAGTCCCCTAACAAGGTAGAAAAACGCGCCGCTTCGTGAAGAATTTCAGGCCGTGCTTTACTCTTGAGATAGTTCTCAGCCAGATAGGTGTAAACCGCACGACAGGCCGTCCGATTACCCAGCTTATCCCAACTGGCGGCAACCAACCTCATTAGTTCCAAATCAGACTGATCCGGCTTTTTGAGTTCATCCTCATATCTCTTGATGATCGCAGCATAGGCAGCCACCGCAGAAGATCCCGAGGGTAAAGCAATGACACGCAGCTTGGCATCGGATAGAATATCATCCGTGGTCGGGATCATGGAGTAATAGCGCAAAGCCAATACATGCAAACCCGCTTGTGCAGATTCAAAACCCAATTTTTTCAAGCGCTGGCCAAAACCAAAACGAGCCTGATCAACCGGACTCACTAACAATAGCTTCGAATATTTATTCAGAAAGTCATTAGCCTTCTGATTGATGACGTCCTTGCCCAGCTTGCTGGACTGATCGATCCAGCCCAGACTCAACTCCAGCAATCCCTGCATCAGAAACTGGGGGGCAACTTTCCAAGCCTTCTGATTTTCAAACAGTTTTCGGATCTCCGCTTCCCCCTGGTCGACCATTCCGACTGAAATCAGAGCGCCGCCTTTTCTCAGCGAATAAACATTGCGCACAGAGGCCAACTCTTTTGGATCCGGCTTGGACTCAATATAACGCTGATACAATTTTAAAGCATCGGCGGGATTTTTCAGTTGTTGCTCACAGTATCCCCACTGAAAAATCGCCAACTTGTCCCGTTTGTTGACCGAAGGTATTTTGGATGTCCCTTTTTCTCCCGCTTTTGGATTGGGGTAATCCTCAACACACGTTTTAAAAGCATCGCGTGCAGCCTCCCACTGAAACACTTGCAGTAAAGCTGTGCCGTAATCGAAATAAATGCCGCCGAAGCCCGGGCCATAATCTTCCATTCCCACTGGCCCATAAATCTTGATTGCCTGCTCAAATATCGGTATCGCTCCTTTAAAATCACCTGCCTGGGCTTTCTCCGATGCAGAAAGGTAAAGCCCCTCCAGCGAATCGTCTTCCTGGGCCAAAGCCCGCGTTCCCATACCCAACATGACAATCGCCATGACCATCACAAATCTCTCAGTTAAAAACCGAGATACCGGTCGTTTCATCATCTTCGTTCTTCTCATCATTGTATTCCGATAAATTTTTCGGGATGCTAAATCCCATTTAATAAAACGTCACCACTCGTGACCAGTCTCAAGTTACATTTGTTACAAATCTTTCTCGTTCTCAGTAAATATCATTCTGATCAATTTTTGCCAAGACATTACGATCCGATACCGTGTTTTAGGGACAAGGGGGAAACACAAAAATCATAAGTGAGCGGGGGGCAATATATCCCCGAAGGAATCAGTTGAATTCTGCTGAGTTAAAAACCTTAGCTCGCTACCATGAACCCTCATGCTGTAACGGCGAATCCTGGTTTTCATAAGACTCAACAAAGGATCACTCGTCACTTTTTCTCCGAAAAGCCGGTAATTGTGACGTTGTGAATTTTCACCTTGGCCAAAGCGTTCAGCACATCGATGAACCGCTGTCCCACCGCCGTATCATCCGCCGCCACCACCACTACCGGCTGCGAACCGGTCAAATCAGCAGCCTCTTTATACTGCTTCAATTTATCATCCAATAGCGGAAGAGTCCTGTTTTCGATATCTTCATCCAGAGTCTTGTCGTCCACCACGATCGCCCCCGCCGCATTCACCGTGATCGTCATTTGATCAATTTCGACCTCCGAAGCAGACGAACTGTCGGTGGTCGGCAAAGTCATCCCCAAATCAGCCTCTTTCGGATCAAGAGTCTGAGTCACCAGAAAGTAAATCAGCAACAGAAAGCTGACGTCAATCATCGAAGACATGTCCAAACCTGGTTCTTCTTCTTCTGGTGCTTGTAACTTTGAATGTCCCATGGGATTTTTTTGATTTAGCCTCCTTCCGCGACTCGCGTGCAGGAATCTCGTAAACTAATCTTTTTCGACAACGAAGGCACCGAATATGACATCCACGACCAGGGCATCTGCGGCAGCTTTCACTACTTCCTTAATGTAACGTGTAGTCACACGTTTATCCGCCCGCAAATGTAGGCGGCTCTTCACTCTGGATTCGTCATTTTTTTGACGCTCGGCATCGACATATTCAGATACCGCATCAGCCGTTAAAAAATCCATGCCTTTCTTGGGGCCATGAAACGAACCGTCTTTGTAAATATTCACAACAATACGACCCTCGGTATTTTTGGCGACCTGCGCCTCAGCCGCCGTGGGCGGTTTCACCTCCTTATCGATCTCAACGATAATCATATGAGAGCTCACCATGAAAAAAATCAGCAACAGGAACACCAGATCGATCATCGGAGACATATCCATCTTCATCTCCTCGCCCTCTCCGCTCATTGCCCGTCTAAGTTTTGCTGATGCCATGTTTTCTCCCTCCTTTGATTCTGATTATTCCTTCTCTAGATAATTCCCGTCATCCGCCCCATCAATTATACAAAAATTAACAGGGCCAGATCAAGCTTAACCTTCCGCAATACCTTCAGGCACCTTAGCCAGTTGCTGATCTCCGTGAACCGCTGCCATAGCCAGAGCCATTGCATCGTCCACCGTCTGATGCGAATCCGCTACCAGTTGGTTGAACTTGTTTTTGAAGAAAAAGAAGGCGAACAAACACGGCAGAGCCACCACCAGTCCGGTAGCCGTCGTCATCAGGGCCTCACCAATAGCTGAAGCCATCTCACCCGGATCCGATCCTCCGCTCATTCCCAAAGTCGCAAAGGCCTTGATCATACCAGAAACCGTCCCAAGCAGTCCAACCATCGGCGCCGCCTGTGCAATCACTGAGAAATAGCCGATCCACGACATAAAAGCAGGATTTTCACGAACCGTGAAGTCCGCAACAGCATCATCTACCTTATCTTTACCCAGGCCTTCTGTGTCGGTCGCATCCACATTCGGCAATGACGTCGCCAGCATCCGTCCCAGATACGAGGAGCTGTCAGCAGAAGCTTCGATCGCACTGCGAACTCTCACATCAGCCATTTTGTCCAAAACCGATGCTTTCAATTCAGGGGGAACAAACTTCTTAGCGGTCAACTGCATACCGTTATAAACCGTCAAAGTAATAAAGCCAACGGACAACAGACCCAGCGGATACATCGCCCATCCACCTGTAACGATATTGTCCCATAAGGTTTTGGCTTCCTGTACGGGCTCCGTACTACCACCACCCTCAGCGGCGGCCTCCTGTGCATAAACTTCAGGCATGGCGATAACAGCCACGGCGAGAATTCCAAAAATCATCCACACGAAGTGGGAGCGGTTAAAAGTGTAGGTCTTTAGCATCTTCTATTTGAGTTGTTCGTTTAACAATTAGTGCACGCGCTTTTCTAATATTATCAACGCTCTGTAAAGAAAAAAGCACTTAATTTACGCTTTTTTTTCACTGGGCACTTTTTACATCTAACACATTCTTTTCCGTTAATGCCAGAAATAAATCTTCGAGCCCTGTTTGCCCCTCCCCCTCTGCCCCCTGCGCTTCCTGCATTTCCCCGAGTTCCGACAGTGTTCCCAGGGCGCACATTCGACCACTGTTGATCACTCCAATACGATCAGCCAACTCCTCCGCCACATTCAATTGATGCGTGGACATGAACACTGTCACCCCTGCTCGACTGCGCTCTTTCAACTCTTGCTTAATAATCCGGGTATGCCGTGGATCAAGCCCCACCATAGGCTCGTCAATGATGATGACTTCCGGCTCATGCAGCAGTGCAGAGGCGATCCCAAGCCGCTGCCGTGTCCCGTGACTCAAATGTTCTATTCTCTGCCCGGCATGTTCATTCAAAGAAAACTGATCAAAAAGCGCACCTGTTCCCCGCCGCGAATCCTTCCGGTCCATTTCAAATAAGTCCCCGATAAACTCCATGAATTCCAGTGGCGTCAGCTTGTCATAAAATTCAGCCACGTCCGGCACATATCCAATTTTTCTCTTCGCTTCGACAGGTTCCTCAAACACATCAAAACCACAAATGCGCGCGGTTCCGGAACTGGCTTTTAATAATCCAGTGAGCAATTTAATCGTAGTTGTCTTGCCCGCTGCATTAGGGCCGAGAAAAGCAAAAAACTCACCTTTTTCAATCCGGAGACTTAATCCATCGACTGCCAACAGGTCTCCATAACTCATGGACAGATCAATGGTTTCAATCATGACAATTCCTACTACCTTCCCTCAACTTGTTAAATATCATCGCTTTATACTATTCTGACATTAGAGGTCAGTTACTCTGGAACCCTCATCACCTTCGACCGGCACAAGAATTGCCGCCAAGGCTTGATAACCCCAAGCCGTATCAAGCATCAAAGGCTCTCCTGTTTCGCTCAAGTAGAGCTTAACCTCGGAACCCGGTTTACCACCCGAATTTGCTCCTCTTATGACAAGCTGGTACACCATCATTCTTCGACCAGCAACCAACGCGCTACCATAGCGACCGGAAATTTCGGGAGCCCAGGCTTTCATCATCCCCTCAGACACGCCCTTCCCTCCAAGCAGAGATTCCAAAGGCAACAATGATCCCAGCCAACCCAATTCCGGCAATTCTTTCAACCCCGTCGGCTTTCCCCGGTAATCAATCAACACCTTGGAGCCCGAGCGAACATTCAACAAAATGGTTTCGGCTTTATGATCAAAACCAACTTGTGCACCCAAACCAAGCTTCGGCATTCGCAATACAAAATCCCCTTTGGTGAAATTCAACTCATCCGTAACGGCTAACATTCCGCGCCAGTGGAATTCCTTTTCTCTCACACTTGTGCTTTTTTCAGCATCTTCTCCGGTGGGAGAAAACCTATCCAAAGAGCCGGACATGGATATTTCGCGCAAGCTTCCCTGCTCATCCTCATTTTTACCAACACCTCTTTTTTTCTCCTGGGTGCTCAGACTCATCTGCCCGATACGCTGCCCCTCTTTTAAAATCGTCAAATCCACTCCCTCGGTCCAGGCAAAAAACATCCCCAGTATTTTCTCCGGAGGAACTTCCGCCATTCTGGATTCATCCGAGAACCAAGTTCTCTTCACCAAAACAGAAGTCGTCGCGGCCCAGAACCCAATCACAACGATTTGCACGCACAGAATTCCGGCGGCATTCCTGTTTTTTATTCTCGTCCCCATGATTTTTGCTATTTGCTAGTTGCTAGCTCCTTTGACTTGCGGTTTCTGCCTGAAACTCCTACTCTCCCCAATCATGACTGAAACTGATACCACTGCCAAGCCTGCATTTAACCGCAAGAATCCGCTCATCGCTCATATGCCTCGACGGAAATTTTTGTCGGAAGGAGCCAAGGAGAAAGAAACCTGGCATTTGGAAATCGATTTACAGGATTCAGGGCTTACTTACACCCCGGGAGATTCCCTGGCGGTATTATCCACCAACTGGTCTCAGGCAGTCGAAGACGTGCTCGCTGCTCTTGGCATGAACGGCGAAGAAGAAGTCACCGGGCCGGATAAGTCTACAGCGAAGCTAAAAAACGTTCTCACCAGGCAGTGTGTCATCACTTTGCCGGATAAAAAATTCCTCGCCAAAGTAGCGGAAAAAGCCGGAACTGCTGCGGACGAACTCGCTGCTCTGCTTGACGTCGAGAAGAAAAAAGAGCTCTCTAATTATCTCTGGGGGCGGGAAATCATCGACTTCTTACTAATGTTCCCTGAGGTGAAATGGGAAGCCCAGGAATTTGTCAGCGTTCTAAAAAAACTCAACGTTCGCCTCTATTCCATCGCATCCAGTTTGGCCGCAAATCCCAATCAGGTTCATTTGACCGTAGCCTCCGTTTTATACAACAGCTTCGACCGCGATCGAAAAGGCGTCTGCTCAACCTTTCTCAACGAGCGCTGTGACGAAAACACGGATGTCCCGTGTTTCATCACCCCGGGCAAAGGCTTCCGTTTACCCGAAGCCGATGACGACACCCCTGTTATCATGTGTGGTCCGGGAACCGGCATCGCTCCTTTCCGCGCTTTCCTTCAGGAACGCGGCGCCACCAAAGCCACGGGAGACGCCTGGTTGTTCTTCGGCGAAATCCATAAAGACACTTGTTACTTTTACGAAGAGGAATGGAACAGCTATCTCGAAGACGGAACGTTGACCAAGATCACCACGGCGTTTTCCCGTGATCAGGATCACAAGATTTACGTTCATCACAAGATGCTGGAAGAAGG
>JAADHD010000070.1 GCA_013152075.1 Verrucomicrobiota bacterium
GGAGCCGGTGGGGGATCAAAAGCTGTGAGCGGATACAAACGGATCTGATTGTCCGCGCCAGCACTGGCTAACTGGTTGCCGGCCTTGAGATAAACAAGGGCGTTCTGTGCAATGCCAGTGTCGATTTTTTTGCTTTTGGTCGGCGCTGCCAGAGTGCGGAGGCGCAGGGTCTTGTCAGCCGAGGCTGAAATGAGTGAGGCATTGTCGCTGGTAAAAGCCAGAGCAGTGACGACGGCTGTGTGGTCTTTGACTGTCACTGGTTTGGCTTTCGCATCATTTGCGTTAACGATAGTGATGGAGCCATCGATTCCGCCGGATGCGATCCATTTGCCATCCGCGCTGGCGGCGATGGTTTTAGATTCTGCAGGCAGTGCAACTTCACTTTCCTTTTTGCTCGGTGTCTGAGTCCAAAGTTTGGCGATGCGGAACCCGCCCGAAGCGAGGTCGCCGTTGGGGGCGAAGGCGAGAGTGCTGACAAAATCCTTGTGAGCTGCGCCGCGGGGAGAAAGATTGAGCTCCTTTAACTCGGGATCACTAATAGTACCAATCAAGCGGCCGAGGCGTAAATCATAAAGCTGAATTTCATGTCCGCGACCGACCGCGGCGAAACGTCCGTCGATAGAAAGCGCGGAGGCATAGATAGGCTGAATGCCGGTCAAAGGTGTCCAGGTTTTTGGAGCTTCGACAATCACCTTGGATCCGATCGCACCCTGGTCGATCCACAGTTTCAGCAGAGCGAGCTGTTCGGGAGTCAAATTTTTCGCCTTCGATTTGTTTTTATCCGGCGGCATCGTGGGCTCTTCGGTATGAGCCGATGAAGTGAAGAGCAGGCTGGCATCTCCTTTGCCCGGTTCGATGGATGCGCCGGTGTCGCCACCTTTGATCATCAGCTCGGGCGTTTCCATGTTCAGCTTGGCCTTCGCTTTAGTGGTGTTGTGACAGGCGAGGCAGTTCTTGCGCAGGAAGGGGTAAATCTCCTTGCCAAAATCCACCTTACGGTCAGCACTGATTTTTGCGATTTTCAGCTGAGCGGAAGCCGTTGATAAACTGGCCGCAGACAACCCAATGGCGATGCCGATGTTTAAGCCGACGCGTGACGTCATCGATGAAAATAAGGTGTGGCGGGGATGGGTTTGGTGATTCAGGCTCATTTCTTTTTTTCCGGTTTGGGAACAGCTTTGACTTCTACAGATATTGGGAAAGAGAAAGCGGCAAAAGGAAGAGATTTTTCCTTGGCTTTGGTCTCGGCAGCTTTGAACGCTTTTTCAGCAGCCACTTTGAGCTGCTCTGCTTTTTTGACTTTGCCATCAGCGGCTTTAGAATTCTTGGTCACCTCATTGAGTTTGGTTTGAGTGTCGGTGACCTTTTTTGTCAGGCTTTTCCGCGCCGCGTCATCAGCTGCGGAAGTGGCGGCCTTTTTCGCCAGATCCAGTTCTTTTTTGACCGTTCCTATCTGGCTTTTCAGGGTAGCGGCTTCAGTGGAGAATTTTTTACTTAGTTGAGCCATGCGTTTGCTTTCGGCTTCCGCTTTTTTTGCCGCACCGGGATTGTAATGGTATTTGGCATTGCCTATTCCCTGGAGCACGAACTGGTAAGTTCCCGGTTCGATTTTAAAATTGCCACTGGGTTTGAAATTGATGACCAACTTACCATCGGTTTTTTTCTCAGGGATGCTGATCTTGGGAGGGGATCGCAACATGCCAGGAAAGCCATGAACCTCGATGTCGAGATTTCCTTTTCTGAAAGCGGTGTCAGTTACTTTGATGGGGATCTCGAGTTTTTGATTCAACTCCACCTGCCAGGTTTTATTTTCCACGGGTTCGATGGCTGCTGGCGCGATTTCCTTGTCGGTAACTGAAAGAACAATTTCCTTGTCGAGCCTGGAACGGACTTGATGTGCGCCGGCAAAGACTCGCTTTCCCCATATGATCGACGCACTGTGCGCGGGATGGCTTGTTGCTTTGCCGTTGATTGTGGCACTGCCAGTAATTTTGATGGCCCCTGTCCAGGCGGGTGCATCTGCCGAGGCCTTGAGAGTTAGGAATCCCTCGCGGGATTTCCCACTGAGCACCAGGGGTCTAGCAGATACGCCTGCGGGTAATCCGGATGCGGTGATGGTGATAGCCCCTTCAAATCCGTCGTTTCTCAGGGCGACGACTCGATAAGCCACAGAGCCATTGCGTCGGAGCAATGGAGCGGCAGGGTAGGCGTCGTTGTTAATGATTTTGGTGCGCTCGTGTCCGGCGATGAGTTGGAAGTCGTGTTGGGCTTTACGAATGGCGAGTCGATAAAGGTGGGCCGGACTGCCTCCGGCGCTTTGGTTAACAATGGAGATTTGGTATTCGCCATCTGCGGGGGCTTTGAACTCACAAATGGAATCAAGGCTGTCGACATTCAAGTCGTTGAATTGGGAGGGGGAGTAAAAACTTTTTGGATCATCGTTTTCAACTACCTTGGTCAGAGTTTCCACGCCTTTGTCGTCCTTACTGATTGTATGGATGACGATGTAGGTATCAGTGCTTGATCCAATGCGATCAGAAATAGCTTCGGCCCAATAGCTGTCGTCCTTCTTTGCTGTGAAGCGAAAGGTGTCCGAGTCGCCGGGATGATCAAATCGTCCCGCGATCTCACAAGGTAATGTGATTTGTTGTTTATCGATTTTCGGATTCTCAATAACAATCGGAGCAGTAGCAAAGCCAATGCGAGCCAAATTGGATTTCCCCTGACGGTAAGAAAAGCTCGGAATCAGGGCCTGACGGGGAATGCCTGAGTGAAATTCGGGAGCAATGCCAATGCTAGCCGGGACTTGGATTTCCGCTTCGAGGGATCCCAGTGTTTTGTCCTTGAGTTTGATGTTTTCGCCGAAGCTGGCGCCGGGAAGGTTGCGGCCATAAATAGTGAAGCGGCTCTTTTTTCCTGCAGCGCCGGCTGGTGGGAAAATGTAATCAATCTGTGGATCGACCGATGCTCTCAAGCGGTAAAAATACTGTGTGTTGCCACGGTAAATCTCATCGGAGACGGCAATGAAATATTCGCCGTCTGCTGGAGCGGTAAAGTCTACGAGCGGATCCTTGCCGAAGTGGCGCCGATTGTTTTCAAGTTCACGTCCGGCTGCATCGTAAACGGAGATCATTCCGTCGGCATTCGAATCGAGTCTTTCAGCCCACAGCTGAATCAGAATACGTTTCCCCTTTTTGATAGAAAATTTATACCAGTCGATGCCTTTGTTGTTCATCGTTCCGGTAATGCCGGTTTCAAGTTCCAGTGGCATGGCGGTTTCTTTACTGGAGTGCTTGCCCTCTTCGAGAATTTCATTGCCTTCCTTGGAAATCACTAGGAAGGGGCGAGCGGTAGAAAGGCCGAAATATCCCAGAGAACGAACTTCATACACACCGGGTTCGACGTCAGCAGGAACGGTTACTTTAAAACGGTTGGCAATCGGTCGTGGCTTGGGATGGTAGTCGTCAGCAGGGTAGGTCAAAGGTTCCGCTTTGATGCGGGGGTCAGTGAAGTAGAGGTCACGGATTTCTTCTAGGTCTCTGCCGGTAAGTCCGACGTCAACACTTGTTCCTGCCTTGGCGACGGCGGGGTAAATGGTGAGCAGATCTGTTTCCGGCAGGAAGGCGTGTAACCTGGTCAGGCTGGCTATGAAGATGATGATGAGGACGGAAATGCGCATGTAGTTTACTTCTTTTTTTCAGGAGGCTTGGGGACAGGTTTGACTTCAACGGAAATCGGAAAGGAGGGGCTGGCGAATTCGGTGCTTTTTTCCTTGGCTTTATCACTCAGGCTTTTAGCGGTTTTTTCGGCGCTGACTTTAAGTTGCTCCGCTTTTTTTACCCGGGCGTCAGCGGCTACAGATTCTTTTTTGTTAGCGTCGAGTTTGACTTGAGCTTCGCTGGTTTTTTTGTTCAGGTTTGCCCGAGCGGCATCGTCACTGGCGGCCGCTGCGTTTTTCTTAGCCTGATCGAGGTTTTTCTGCTGTTGGGTGAGCAGCGTTTTCTGTTTGCCGGCATCAGCGGTGAGTTTTTTCACCAACTCAGCCAGGCGTTTGCTTTCGATTTCGGCTTTGGCGGCGGCTTCCGGGTTGTGTTTGTATTTGGCGTTGCCGACACCCAGGATGATGAATTGGTAACGTCCCGGTTCAACTTTAAAATTGCCATTTGGTTTGAAATCGATCGTTACTTTGCCGTCGGTTTTCCCCTCGGCCACGGTGATCTTCGGATTGCCTCTATTCATTCCCGGAAATCCTTCCACTTGCACGGTGATGTTTCCTTTTCGGGTGCCGAAGTCTTTGACCTTTATCGGGATCTCAAGTTTCTGATTCAGCTCGACGGTCCAGACTTTATTTTCTGCCGGAGCCACTGTGGCGGGTGATGTTTCCTTGTCGGTGACAGAGAGAACTGTTTCCAAATCGAATCTTGATCGCACACGTCGCGCGTCGGAAAATACGCTTCCCCAAACCAAAGAAGCGTTGCGGGATTCATGAGTGATCGCTTTACCATTGATCGTTGCCGTGCCGATGATTTTAATCGGGCCTGCCCAGGCGACAGCGTTGGCGTCGGCTTTGACAACCAAAAATCCGCGGTCGCTTTTGCCACTTAAGATCAAAGGCTGAACGGTCACGCCTTTGGGTAAACCGGTAGCAGTGATCGAAATATCACCATCGAACCCGTCTTGTCGTGGGACCAGAACACGGTAAGCAAGCGATCCTCCACGGCGGACCAGAGGAGCTGCCGGATAACCGTTGCGCCCATCGGCGAGCACACGTTCGGTGGTTGTGATAACCTGAAAGTCATGTTGGGCGGAGCGAATAGCAAGACGGTATCGATGGGCCAGGCTTCCACCTGCGAGCTGATTGATCAGGGTGATCTGATAGTCTCCGTCTTGATCAGCCTTGAAGCTGATGCCCGCATCCAAGGTGTCGAGATTGGTGGCGTCTCGATTGTCCACACTGAAAAAGCTTACCGGGTCATCGATCTCAACGACCTTGCTGAGAACTTCTTTGCCTTTGTCATCTTTGGTGATTTTTTCGACCATGATGAAAGGATCGGCCATGCTGGTCATCTGGTCACTGATCGTTTCCAGCCAATAGGTGCTGTCCTTTTTTGCGGTAAAACGAAAAGTGTCGGCATCGCCTGCCTGATCAAAGTGGCCGGCAATTTCGCAAGGAATAGTGACTTTTTGTTTTTCGATTTTAGGGTTTTCCATCACTACAGGAGCGGAGGCGTAACCGATCAGGGTGGCGTTGGATTTGCCGATGCGATGTTCAAAACCGGGAAGGAGCGCGCGGCGGGGGAAGTCCGAGTTGAAGGTTCGTGGAGCATCGCTTTTCTGAGGGATCTGGATATCGACTTCCAGAGTGTCGAGCGTTTTGCCGCCAATGGAGATACTATTGCCAAGACTGGCGCCGGGCAGGTTGCGTCCATAAATAGTGAAGCGTGTTTTAGTGCCGGGTTGACCCGCAGGAGGGAATACAAAATCAATGTGAGGGGCACGAGAAGCGATCAGGCGATAAAAATGGTTGGCATCGCCGCGGTAGAGAATGTCCGATACCGCGATGTAGTAGTCGCCATCTGACTGAGGAGTGAAATCCACAAGAGGATCGCGGCCGAAGTGTTCGCGATTGCGTTCGAGCTCATGTCCGTTGGCATCGTAGATGGCCAACATGCCGTCAGCCTTGGAGTCGAGACGTTCAGCCCACATTTGGATCAACAGGCGCTCGCCTTTTTTGCCGGGGATTTTGTACCAGTCGATTTTACGATTGTCCAGGTTACCCAAAACTCCCGTTTCGATGGCGAGTGGCATGGCGATGTGCTGTTCGGAATGGTCGCCTTCTTCACGGACTTCGATCGCGTCCTTGGGCAGGATCAGAAAAGGCCGCGCTGTGGAGAGTCCGAAATATCCAAGCGTGCGGACCTCGTAAGTGCCGGGTGCGACATCGGCGGGGATGGTAATTTTAAAACTGTTTGGTTTCGGCCGTGGTGTTGGGTAATATTCATCCGTCGGCAACATTTCCGGGCTCACTTTAATCCGCGTATCGGAAAAGCGCAGGGTGTTTACATCATCCAGATTAGTGCCGGATATGGTGACCTGTTCGTCTGTGCCTGCTTTGGCGACAGCGGGCTTGATAGTGAGCAGTTCTGCATTCGGCAGCTGAGTATATCCTTTTGAAACGCACAACAATGTGAGCTGCAAAATGATCAAAAAATGTAAACCTTTTTTCATGGTGGGGGTTTTGAGGCAAGGGGCTGAATGAGGCGCTCACGCCTGATAACAATCAGTGATTGAAAAGGAACTCCTTGGTATTGACCAGAACCCAAAGGATATCCTCAAAGGCTTCCTGCTCGGCTTTCACGGCAGAGAGTTTTTTGGGGTCGGCGGCAGACAGGTCGCGTTTCTTTTTCAGGTGTTTTTTGGCGATGTCGAGCTCGCCTTTATTCGGTGATCGTGAAACCGCCTGCAGATACAAATCAGTGATGCGATCATCGTCGCTGCGGTCTTTGTCCTTGGCTAGAGTATGGGCGCGGCCTGTGCTACTGCCCAGAATTTTTTGTATTTGATCTGAATTGATGAGCAACAGGCTTTGACCAAGATTGGCGTCGCCGGTGCGTTCGCTCTCGGTGGCGGTATTCATTTGCGGACGCCCGAAGATCGCCAGGAATTCGGATTCCTTGGTGGCGCCATCGTTTGGCAGAGCAATGGCCCGTGCGCCCATGGGTTGCTGGTTGAATGAGTTCTTGGTGCCGGCCACGTCGTTGATCGAATCGAGTAACACTTCGGCTTGCAGGCGTTTGGGGTAATAGCGGGCAAAGTTCTGCGCGTCATCGCCGTTGTATTCATTCGGAGTCGAGCTCATCTGATAGGCACGACTGTTGCAAATATTGCGAATGAGATCCTTTAAATCAAATCCGGTATTGATGAAGTGAGCTGAAAGTTGATTGATCAACTTGGGGTGGGTTGCTGGATTGGTGGCGCGAATGTCGTCTTCGGGTTCCACCAGTCCACGGCTGAAAAAATGCTTCCAGTAGCGATTGACGAGCATTCTTGCGAAGAATGGATTGTCCTTGGAGCGAATCCAATCAGCCAGGTATGGGCGAGGATCGACTTCGGCGGGAATGTCCAGAGCCGCTTCACCAAGCGGCGTCGGCTTGATCGTTTTTTTACTGTTCGGATTCTGGGCCTGAGCGATTTTTCGGTTGTGATAAATGATATCTTCCTCCGGCAGTTTGTAGATTTCTTTTCGCCCGATGGTGCTGAAAAAAGCGGTCAGGCCGTAGTAGTCATCCATGCTCCATTTTTCGTAGGGATGATGATGGCATTGGGCGCATTGCATGCGAATACCAAGAAACACCTGGGCGATGTCCTGCATTTCTTCCTTGGGATCCTTGACTGCCCGATACCAGCTGACGGCTGGATTTTCGCTGGTCTTGCCACTGGCGGTGATTAGCTCCCCGACCATCTGGTCGTAGGGTTTGTTCTTCAAAAAACTGGTGCGAATCCATGCATGAAAGGCTTGAGTGTCTCGTTCACTTCCGCCACTGCTGCCGCGGCCTTTGTTTCTCAGCAAGCCTGACCATTTGCCGGCAAAAAAGTCGGCATAATCCGGACTGTTAAGCAGCTCGTCGATTTTCTTGGCGCGCTTTTTGGGATCCTTTGAAGCCAAATATACTTTGGTCTCTTCAATTGTGGGCAGGCGACCGGCTATGTCCAAACTGACACGTCGCAAAAAAGTGCTTTCATTACTGTCGCCCGACGGGGGTAGTCCGAGAATGGTGAGCTGGTGATAAATTTGCTCGTCAATGAAGTTGTTGGGTTTGGGCAGGGCTGGCATCTTGATGCCAAGAGGAATGATCGCCATGAAAACGTCAATCTGTTCCTGGAAGCGGACCATCACGGAAGTGGTTCCTGTCTTGTTTTCGAAGTGCACCATCCCGGTGTCGTCGACTTCGGCCATGTCTTCCTGATTGGATTCAAATTGGGCCGCATGGGTGATGTCCCGCGTGCTGCCATCGCTGAAAAAAGCGGTGACAAGCAGTTGCTGTTTGCTGTGCGGCTGAACCACTCGTTCTCTGGGAAAAATTTCGATTCGTTCTACTACCGGATCATTTGCAGGGGTATAGGGGGTGCCTTCCCTGATCCAGCGCAGCATCATTTGGTAGTCAGGAGAGCCTTCATCGATGCGAGCGCCGCCGCCGTGAGGCGTCTCTCCGGTTACTTTAGTAAGCAGTAAGCTGTGTTTTGGGGCGGCGGGGAAAATGCGCCGTCCTCTCGATTCATTGATCAGGTATTCATGATCCAAGTCCGGGTTGTATCCGAAGAGGGAAAGGCGGAACCCGTTTTGTCCGGCGGATTTGGCGTGACAGGCTCCAGCGTTACAGTGATTACGGGTAAAGATTGGAACGATGTCGTTGGGAAAACTGATCGGCGGCGGATTTTTGAAATTGTTGACCGCCACTTGGATGCTGGCGGGCTTGTCGTTACCGTGGTTTACCGTGACCGTCGTTTTCCCATTGGCCGTGGGAGTGATGAATCCGTGAGAGTCTATCGTGACGATGCCCTCGGGTGAAGCTGTGTATTTTGCCTTGGGAGTCACATCGAGCACGGGGCGGCTTTTATCACTGATTGTCGAAGTGACGACCATCTGCTGCCGGGAATCAGGGCCGTTCAATACGATGTCTTTGGCGCCCAATCGAGCAGTGATGGAGAGGCTGCTGGCAGCGACGGCTTTGACTGGCGCGGCAGGGGTAGGGGCTTTAGCTGGCGCCGGATTTGGAGCCACTGTTGCAGCAGTGGCAGGCGTCGGCGTCGCAGTTTTTTTGTCTTCGGCTGCTTGAGCGACAGAGGAGATTGCAATAAGAGCCGTGAGGAGTCGAAAAGGTTTGAGCATTTCCATATTAAGCGAGGCTTTTGGGGCGATTTTAAAAGTGGTAAGTAACAAGCCTTCCGGAGGGCTTAAAAAACCAATCTCACCTAGATGCAGGATTGATTCAAAGTCTTAAAAATTAGAGTGTTTTTTGAGGGGAAAGTTCAAATAATGTCCAAAAGAGTGATGGATGGGCAATAAACTGGGAGAAATGGGTAATAGAGAAGGATTTGAGAATGGTGTGATCTATCCTGAGACACTGGCTTTGGATACGAGCAGGACTTCGAGTCAGCGCAGAAGGGCGAACCGATTTGGCAGGGGATAAGGCTGTGGAGAAAGGAAAAAGAGAAACCTTTGGAGAAAAAAATTAAAAGAAGGGGTTATTCCGTAAGTTGTTTGGAGAGTGAGTTTTTGGATCAGTAATCCTTGCCGAGGCCCTATGTGAAAAATGACCTTATACCACCGCTTACCACTTCGGAGCGGAAGCATGGGACACTCTAACTTTAGACTTATGCGATAATCTGCTTTAGCACGCCAGTACTGTCGCCATGGCGCTCGACATCAACGCCTACGCCCTTGAGCAGGGTGAGCCATGCGTTACAAAGTGGAGTATCTTCCGGGACGACGATATTTTCGCCCAGCTTGATTCCCGCCCCGCCTCCAGCGAGGAGTGTTGGGCAGTTGCTTAGCTCATGACCGGTGCGGATATTGCTGCCGTAAGCGAGTGAAATGTGATCAAAAAGCCGACTGCCGTCTGCCTCTTTCGTTTCTTTGAGTTTGTCGATCAATCCCGCCAACAATTCACTTTGCGCCAGATCACGCT
>JAADHD010000191.1 GCA_013152075.1 Verrucomicrobiota bacterium
ATCAATTGTTCGAAAACCGCCACTACGACAATCTCGTCCGCAACATCATCACCGCCAAAGGAATTTGGACAAGCAATCCCGAAGTCAATTTTGTCACGGTCACCATTAATCCGAACAACGACAACAAAGGCCCCAACGAAGCCAAGCTGGCCGCACGGGTATCCCGAGCCTTCCTTGGTATTCGAATCGACTGCATGGAATGTCACAATGACAAATTCGGCGACCATTGGAAACAAAAGGATTTCCATCAACTCGCCGCCTTTTTTGGAGAAGCTGAAATGTCTCTCACCGGTGTCCGAGACAATAACAAAACTCCCTATGAATATCGCTATCTGGGCAAAAAAGAAGCTCAAAAAATACCTGCTGTTGCTCCCTTCAGCCCTGAGCTGATGCCTTCCTCTGGCTCCCCTCGTCATCGTTTGGCCCAATGGGTCACTCATGAAAAAAATCGCCCCTTCGCCCGCAGTACCGTCAATCACCTCTGGGCCCTGATGTTCAACAAACCTCTAGTCGCCCCTATCGACGACATCCCCCTCGAAGGCCCCTGGCCACCTGCCATGGAAATACTCGCCGATGAACTCGTCGCCCACCACTTCGATCTGCAACACATGATCCGCATCATCGCCGCCACCCAGGTCTTCCAACTCGACTCTCGCTCCAACAGTCCCGCCCTACCAATAACAGAAAAACACGAAAGTAACTGGGCCGTTTTTCCGCTCACTCGTTTGCGCCCCGAGCAAGTATCCGGCTCAGTGATCCAGGCCTCATCCATCACCACAGTTGATGCGCGCTCCCACATCATTCAACGTCTCATGCGCTTCACCCAGCAAGGTGAATTCGTCAAACGATACGGAGATCTCGGAGAAGACGAGTTCGCTGAACTCGGCGGAACCATCCCCCAACGCCTGCTTTTAATGAACGGCAAACTTGTTCGTGAGCGCACCGGAGGGAACCTGCTCCTAAATGCAAGCGCACGAATCGGCATTCTGGCACCCGACAATGACAGCGCCATCGAAACCGCTTATCTCGCCATTTTCACCCGCCGCCCAAACAAAACCGAACATGAATATTTCACAGCTCAACTGGGCAACCAAAAAAACAAAAACCGCAACCAAGCCATGGAGGATGTTTTCTGGACGCTGATGAACTCCACCGAATTCTCGTGGAACCACTGACTCCCGCTCACCTCTTGATACTGCCCAATGAATACCCATCCCATGAACCGAAGAAACTTCCTCAACACCTCCGCCGCCGGTCTGGCTGGATTCTCCTGGATGACCCCGATGGCCGACCTCCTAGCCGCCAACGCCGAAAAAAACGGCGGCTCAAAAAACGGGCCCGCAAAATCTGTCATCATACTCTGGCTCGCAGGTGGCCCCAGCCAACTCGAAACCTTTGACCCCCATCCCGGCTCCTCAATATCACAGGGCACCAAAGCCATTGACACAGCCGTCAAAGGACTACAACTCGCGGCGGGATTGGAACAAACAGCGGAAGTTATGAATGACGTCGCCCTGATCCGTTCCGTCACCAGCAAAGAAGGCGATCACGAACGCGCTTTCTACAATATCAAAACCGGCTATAGACCTAACCCAACAGTTATACACCCATCTATCGGATCCATTCTTTGCCACGAACTCCCCAACCCGAAAATCGAAATCCCCACCCATATTTCCATCCTGCCAAATAAATGGCCGGCCCGTGGAGGCTATTTCGGTGCACAGTACGACGCCTTCCAAATGGGTGATCCGAACCAACCGGTGCCTGATGTGGTTTCCTATGCAAATGAGCAGCGGCAAGGCGAGCGAAAAAAAGGTTTAGAAGTTGTCGAAACAGCTTTTGCTAGAGGCCGCCTCGCAAAACTCGATGAGAAAAAAACATTTCATCGGCAGTCCATGATCAATGCGCAGAGATTAATGGAATCCGACCAACTCAAAGCTTTCAATGTCAGCGAAGTCCCAAAAGAAGAGCGCCTGGCCTACGGAGATACTCGGTTCGGACGCGCCTGCCTGGCTGCGGTTCGACTGGTCGAAGCAGGCGTACGCTGCATTGAAGTCACACTCTCCGGTTGGGACAGTCATACCAATAATCACAAAAATCACAACAAAAGGCTCGAAACCCTGGACCCGGCATTTGCCGCTCTTATCAAAGACCTCAAACGGCGTGACCTACTGGATGACACTATCGTGCTCTGCGGCGGCGAGTTTGGTCGCACACCCAAACTCAACCCCCTGGAAGGCCGTGATCACTGGCCTAAAGGGTTCAGCATGGCGATTGCAGGCGGCGGCATCCCCGGTGGGCGTATCGTGGGCGCCACCGACCCTAGCGGGGAAAAAGAAACCCCGATCAATCCGGTTCGCGTGCAAGACATCCATGCAACCATACAACATAAAATGGGCATCGATTTCGAAACCGAGCTCATCACTCCGGTTGGTCGCCCCATCGCCCTGAGTGAAGGAAATGTGATCGAAGAGCTCAATTCTTAATTGCATTCCTCCCTTTCCCCCGACTACACTATTCCCATGTCAATATTCAAGCAACTGGGATACACAAACCTTATCGCCGCCGCCATCTCTTTCCTTCTTCCGCACTCCGGAATGAGTCAGGCCAAAGATCAAAACGGCATCGAAAGAAGCCCCGAAGAAATCAAGCGGGCGATCGGCGTCGTAGAACAAAGGCTCGAAAGACAAGATGGCCGGGTGAGTGATCTTCGCTCTGAACTGGTTCGCCTTGACGGCAGAATTGAAAAGGAAGTCGACCAAATCGTCAAAGCGCTCGAGAAAGTCGGCGACTCCAAGGATTCACGCACTCGAGTGGCCCAAACCAAAGGCAAAGTAATCGAAGGCCTGAAAAAAAGCATCGACATCTATCAACAAAAACGCTCCCAGGTTCGCGCCCAACTGGCCAAACATCGCTCCGATCTGGAGAAAGCGGAACTGGAAGGCGATATGAAGAAGTTCGACGAAATGTCCGAAAAAAGAATCGCTCAAATCATGGAATTGTCCAAGTCACTGACCACACACGAGGATTACAAAAAATACGACACTTACGCTTCCTCCAATTACTGGAATTCGGGATGGGGCAACGTCCAGGAAAAAAACGAGGATTTTGTTCAAAACAAACGCGTAACCACAATCACCGACAAAGAAAGAAAAGAAGTCCTCAACGCCTTGAAAAAAAGCATAGCAGATCTCGGGAGCCAGAACCGCGCTTTAAAAGGTCGCTTGGATTCACCTAACTTCGCCAGTCAGAAAGACCTGATCCAGGAAGACATCGCGCGCAATCAACAGGCCATCGGTCGGCGCGAGGCTCAACTCGAGGGACTGCTCACCTCTTCACAGCCCACCACCTCTCCAATCAGCAGAACTGCCGCACACGAAATGGAACTCATGATCCGCGACATCGCCGACGACATCAAACGTGACTTCAACACTCTGTTCCAACGCTATTCAGAATTCGTTAAAGAACGCGCTCAAAGCAACGCGCTCAAAGAGCAGTTAACCGCTTTGCATAAAATGCTTCAATAGGAAGGCAGACTCACACCATAGAAATCAGCCCAATTCAAATGTAGTGATTCCATAAATATTTCCCCATGGCAACTGGGACGCGAGCCCGTCTCCGCCATGATACATTCTGGCGCATCCGAATACCTCCTTCATGCCATTTTGCTGAGCTAGATCCATCGCCTCCGCATTAACCTCAGGCACGTCGAGCACCAACGGACTTCCTGTCGCGTGACTGCTCAAAGCTGAAAAAATCTGGGCAGCAATCGCCGGAGTATCGGCAAACAGTGGCCCGATCTTGAAACCCGAATCACATTCTCTCACCACTCCACAACCCACCAGTTTTTCATTCTCCATGACTCCCAGAGCCACTCCGGAAACCGGCTGAGTCCACATGCGGAGAAAATCCTCTCTAGGAAAACCAAAATGAATCTGATCATATGCGGCCAGCTCCTCAAACGGGATGTCTTGTAAATCAACACAAGTCTGGCAAGACTCAGTTTTTTTCCCGATGCCCTGCATTCTCAGATTTCGATGTGAAAAAACAAAGCCTCCCCGGGAATACCAGTCCTGCATATCAAAAACGCCGTCCATCGCAATCGCGGCCCCTTGGTCAAGCCGCGCGAGTAACTCATCCCGACGATGAAACCACAAACGAGTGCCAATCCCCTTCCCTCGCAGATCTGGTCGCACGATAAAAAAACCCATGAAGCCAAATTTCCCGCCGTAGGACACGATGGATCCCGCCGCGACCATCTCTCCCTCAAGCTCTGCCCCCAGGTAACCCTTCGGATCCGTTTTCCAGAAAATCTCCGCATCATGCAGGCCTGGATTCCAACCTTCATCCCTGGCCCAATCCACCACTCGATCAAACTCGCTCCGATCCAGAGGGCGTATGTTCAGTGATTCCAAATTCATCAAACTTAATTTAATCCCCAACGATTCTTTTATTTTTTCTTCGCGCCTTTGCCAATGCGAGCTCTCGACGGCGCTTCCGGCATCTTATCGAGCACAGCTTTCAGCCGAATTCTGGCATCCTTAACATCACCTACCACGTCTTCGGCTTTCACTCCCGCTTTTTCCAGTTCGTCTGCGGTCACATCATAAAAGCGCCCGTCCGCATATAATTTGTACTGTTCATCCCGGGCAAACCTAGACTGGGTGAATTTCCCCCAACGCGGATCGTAATGACAAAAAACCCAATTGCGTGGATTGCCTTTTCCGCCTTTCAACTGCGGCAAAAAACTCCTCCCGTCCAAGTCCGCTTCGCCACTCACATCCGCCCCGGCAAGTTCTGCAAAAGTCTGATAAATATCGGTAAAATCCACCAAATCCTCGCACACCCTTCCCAGAGTCTTTCCTTTCCAATACGCGATCAGGGGCACGTGCGTTCCCGCATTTGGTGTACTCCCTTTGCCTCCCTTGTAATTTCTACCGTCCGCCAGCTTCGTAGTGATACTCGGATGAGTCCCATTGTCACCGGTAAATATTACCACTGTGTTTTCCAGCACCCCTGCTTCATCAAGTTTTGCCACCACCTGTCCAACGATCTTATCGGCGTATTCCACCATCTCCTTAAAATGGTGCTTGCTACGCCTCATCCGTTTTTTGGGATCACTCCACTCAGGCGAATCCGGAGTCGGCACAAAAGGATCATGCGTCAGCACCATCGGATAATATACCAGAAACGGGCCACTCTTTTTCCGCTCTATAAAATCCAAAAGGAAGTCCCGGAAAACGTCCGGCCCATACTGACCGTTCAACTTTTCCGCCTCTTTCCCATTGCGCTCGATCAATGGATCAGCGAAACGCTCACCTTCCTTTGTCCTCACCTCGGTCAGTTGCCACAAACACCATTCATCAAAACCAAAGGCCGCCGGTCGGCGATGATTCAAACGCAACGTGGCAGGATATTGATTTGGATAAGACAAGCCATTCAACTGCCATTTACCAGCGATCGCTGTGGCGTAACCCGCCTGCTTCAACACCTGCGCAAAGGTTCGCTCACCGCTGCGTAAATACCCGAACTCTTCGTAGTTACGAAAGTTGTATTTGCCGGTCATGATCTGCACCCGGGACGGCGTGCACAAAGGAGTGGAGTAACAATTCGTGAAGCGCACACCACTTTCCGCCAAACGATCCAGATTCGGCGTTTGATATTCTATACTGCCATTGCAACCAAGGCACTCATACCCCATATCGTCCGCCATGATGAGCACGACATTCGGCTTGCTTAAAACCACGCAAGACCCGGCAAACAACACACACAATGACGCTAGAATTTTCCCTTTCATCATGCCTATTTTCTAATTGTCATCGAGCTTAACTACCAACACCCCCCACCCCGCCAGGAACAACAAACCTCCAAGCGGAGTGATCGCCCCGAGCCAGAGAATATTCGTCAACGAAAGCACATACAAACTGCCGGAAAAGACCAACACTCCCGCCGCAAAACAGAAACCTACTTTCCTCCGATCAGGAGCCACATAAGCTAAAACCCACACCGCCAACCCATGAATCAAATGATAAAAAACCGCCGTCTCCCAAGTAGCCATTCGCCCATTTCCCTCCAACACTTCTTTCAATCCATGGGCCCCGAATGCCCCCAAACCGACCCCCAAAAACATCAACACCGCTCCAGCCCTCTTTAAAGCGACTCCCTTTCCTCCTGACTGCTCTGCATCTATATTCATTATACCAATAATGTTTATCCAAAACTATGGAAAGCAATGCACAATAGAACAAGAGCAAATAGATTCTTCAATCTCTCGGATAACCTTGCTGCTCCCAATTGACATTTTTTTAAATAGTTTGCAACTATTGTCCGTTTCTGCCGTTTTATCCCCTGATGAAAACACCTGAAGAACAAGATTCCACATGGAAACTGCTGCTGAAATCCAAGCCTCAGCAGCCCAGCCCAGCCTTTGTTCGCAATGTTGTTCGGGAAGTTCGAAAACTCGAAACCCCCGAAAACAGCCTGACGGCTATTTTCACCTGGTTCAAACGACCGATTGTCGCGGTGCCTGTAGCGATCGGAGTCACTGCAGTAATGATCTCAGCACTCACCCTCTTTCAAGCGCTCGACCTCTCTCCTGAGGCAAGCTCAACTCCCCCCCCTTCACTTGCTGTCGTGGATATGGATGTTCCCGCAACGACCTTCACTGACATCTCCGAAGACATGGAGAGAATCGATACCTTGGGTGAACTCGTAGCTATCGCCGACCCCGCCGATCTGGACGACGCCGCTCTGGCCGATCTCCTTTTCTAAAACTTCACCTCAGCTTGAAGAGCGCATTCTAATTCCGCCATGTACTGATCGCGCGGAATTTCAATACAACCGAACTGCTCAAGATGAGAATTGCTCCATTGGGTATCGAGAAGCACAAACCCCCTCTCCTTCAAGTGCGCGACCAGATGAACCAGAGCTACTTTCGAAGCATCCGTTCTCTTACTAAACATCGATTCACCAAAAAAAGCTCCTCCAATACTAACGCCATACAGTCCTCCGACGAGCTCTCCTTCGTACCAGCTTTCCACCGAATGCGCCCAACCCGATTCGTGCAACCGAATGTAACTCGCCTGAATACCAGAGCTGATCCACGTCTCCGTCCGATCCGCACACATTTCTATGACGGAAGGAAAAACCGTATCCATTCGAATCTCGTATTCTCCCTTTTTCAACGCTCTTTTCAATCCATGAGGAATATGAAATTCATCCAGCGGAATCACTCCCCTGGGATCCGGCGCATACCATCCGAGTTGTTCTTTTCCTGACTCATCCTCATCCGCCATAGGAAACAAGCCCATTTGATACGCCTGGAGCAACATGTCAGCTTCGATTTTAATACTAGGATTCATTGGCGGTATTACTCGTTCTAGGCAACAATAACAGTGCTTACCGAGCCAACCAAAATGCAAAAGTCAATATATCCAGGAAGTTTTGATCCGCTTCACAACGGACACCTCGACGTAATTGGGCGCGCGGCACGTCTGTGCGACTCCGTGGTTGTAGCTGTAGCCGTCAATTCCGCAAAAAACGCCTTACTCTCTGCTGAAGAACGTATCGAGATCATTCAAGATGCGGTTGCCCACATTCCCGGCGTTTCAGTAGTCGAATTCGACGGCTTGCTGGTTGATTTCGTGATCGAACAAAAAGCCGATTGCATCATTCGTGGTCTCCGCGCCATTTCGGATTTTGAATACGAATTCCAGATGGCGCTGATGAATCGCCAACTTCGCTCGGATGTTGAAACCATTTTTCTGATGCCCAGTCAGGAACATATTTATCTCAGCTCGCGCATCATTAAAGAAATCGCCAGCACCGGCAATGACGTGCGGGACTTCATTTCAGAAAAAGCCGCTCTGGCAATCGGTAGAAAACTGCCTCATAAATAGCTTTTACGGAAATGATTATTCGATTTGGTGACCTCGAAAGCGATCAAGCCACCCTTAAAGGTGAGCTGGAAATAGATATTTTTCAGATCGAAAGCGACGGCGATGTGCGATCCATCGGCCCTGTCAGCTGTGATTTCCATACATCGATCAGCGGCGAACACCTGATCGTTGACGGAAAATTAACCGTTCATTCCCAGCTCCGCTGTGTAGGATGCCTTGAGGATTTCACCTATCTGCAGGATTTTAACGATTTTCACACGGAAATTAAAATCGATGACGACAGGTCCATTGACCTGACAGAGCACCTTCGGGACGATATTTTGCTAAAAATCCCCACTTATCCACGCTGTATCGATGGAACTCTCGTGGACAGAATTTGTCCCATGGATGGCCCGTTTTCCTTTGAAACTAAAGGGGAAACCCCTCCTTCAGGGCAGGCAAAAAAAGACCAGCCCCCCGATGTTTGGGATGCTCTTGAAAATTTGGACACTGGAGACCATTGACAATCCTCTTTTTTGAGCGTTAATCCCCTCCTAACAAAGCGACAGATTATGGCAGTCCCAAAACGCAGAACTTCAAAAATGAAAAAACGCCTACGCAGAAGCGGTCAACGCTGGCGTGCGGTTAAACTGAAAACTTGCCCTGAATGTGGCAGTGCAACCCAGTCTCACACGGCTTGCCCTTCGTGTGGATATTATCGAGACCGTCAAGTGTTGACTATTGACACTTTCTAGCTGGCTGCTCATAATCGGGCGGCTTCCCATTAGAACCGTAAGCAGAGGCCACCTTTCACAGGTGGCTCTTTTGTTTCAAATCTAATGCTAAATATTTTTCATCCTTTATATCACCTGAATCTAACGTGAAAATTGCTGTCGATGCCATGGGTGGCGATAACGCACCTCAATGCGTAATCGCTGGAGTCAAAGACGCTCTGTCCGAGCTGCCCTTTATAGAAAAAATCTTCCTCGCGGGTGACGAAGAAGCCGTGAAGGCTGAAATGGATCGTCAGGCGTTCAGTCATGCAAAGGTCGAAATCGTGCACGCTCCTGAAACAGTTGGCATGAATGAAGGAGCCGTGCAATCCGTACGGCGGAAGAAAAAATCTTCAATCGCTGTCGCCGTCGATCTGGTGAAGAATGGAGACAGCGCTGCTGTCGTCAGTGCCGGAAATACTGGAGCCGCAGTTGCCAGCACCACCATCAAGCTACGCACCTTGCCCGGAATCGAACGCGCCGGAATCGCCTCTGCACTACCAAACGAGAATGGCCCGTGCAATATCATTGATGCCGGAGCCAACGTCGACGCAAAACCGAATCATTTACTCCAGTATGCCATCATGGGCAGCGTTTATGCCGAACATGTGCAAGGAAAGAAAAATCCTGTCGTCGGATTAATGTCAGTTGGAGAAGAAGACAGTAAAGGAAGCGATTTTACACGGGAAGTATTCGGTCTCTTGAAAGACTCACCACTCAATTTCAAAGGAAACGTAGAAGGCCACGATCTCTTCGAATCACCCATCGATGTGGTGGTTTGTGATGGATTCATCGGCAACGTGGTGCTGAAAAGTTGCGAAGCCACAGCTAAAGTCATGTTTAAATGGCTCAAACACGAACTCAATATGTCGCCATTCAGACAGATGGGAGCCCTGATGGCCAAAGGAGCCTTTGTCGCCACTCTTGAAAAAGGGAATTACGAAAATTATGGCGGCAGCCCCCTTCTCGGGGTAAATGGTATCTGCATCATCGCTCACGGTTCCAGCTCGCCTCTGGCAATGAAAAAT
>JAADHD010000262.1 GCA_013152075.1 Verrucomicrobiota bacterium
ATTCATAATCTGCAATTCATCTTTACAGATTACTGACAAAGTACTGAACACCTTAATGATGGGTTGCAACTGGCGACCGGGAACATTCAAGCTACCAATGCTCCCGCCTCTACCCAACTCCCAATTGTAGCCCCCCTTGAACTTCTCGCCTTTTGTCACCTTGCAGGATATGGAGAAAGGCAGTCCGAAAACACTTCTCACCACGTAAGCATCCACATAGCCCTTTTTGAAATCTACATATACTCCCTCGAACTTCATGAAGCTTCCCATTGCCCCCTCTTGTTTCCCCGCCACGCGTTTTCTAAGATAACGGTTCATATCTTCCTCCGATATTACCATTCTGTTGTCTCGTTGGGTAAGTGTGTCCAAAGACTCGGGCAATAGATTACGCACAGGTTTTTCATCATCTGCATCGGATGGATATCCCTTGATTGATGAAAGATCTCTGGGAACTACAACCATCACCATTAGATAGCTAATCCCGACTGCTACAATCAATAACAACACCGTAAACATCGACAAGCCGGAAGAAGTTGCCGGAGGAGGGCGGTGTCCTGCCCGAATCGCCCGTGCAGCCGCTGAGGGCTCCAATGGCTTCTGTTTCTTTGCGGGGGCTTTTTTCCGGCGTGGAGCCGATTTTCTGCGTCGCGGAGATCCTGCTGATTGAGGTTTCATAAAGTGTTCGAGCTGGTAATCTGGCAGAATGAAGCCTTTTTCTCAACCACTCTTTGCTCCACCTGCCTTTTTCTTCCCAGAGCCGGATGAACTCGATTTCTCTCCGCTTTTCCCCTTAGTCTTGCTGCCTTCTGCTGATTTTGAGGATTCACCGGACGAAGAGGGCGCGGAATCCTTTTTCGCGGCTTTTTTATAAGAATCACTGCGGTAATCCGTAATGTAAAACCCCGACCCTTTAAAGATCAAGCCTGCGCCAGCGCCAATCAAACGCTTCAGCTTCCCCTTACATTTTTCCTCCGGGCAAGCAGTGAGACGATCCGCTGTCATCGACTGAAAAGCCTCAAAGTGATGACCGCATTTCTGACATTCGTAATCGTAAGTTGGCATAATAATAAAAATCTGACTCCAAGGCAATCAAGCCTTTCAGCTTCCAACTGTCAAAGACCAAAATACAATCAAATTTTCATCTTACGCTCAAACAAAGTAGCCACAACATTACGAACATATTGCTCGTCAGAAAGGCCATGTGTTACTTCTTCCGGAAATTCCACTTTATCACGGAAAAAGTCTGCTATTTCCTTATACACACTCAAACGACTCTTCGACTCCAATTCGTTTCTCCGTAATACGGCGTCAACGGCCAAACGAACCTCTTCAGCGGACACTCGTTGCCGCAACTGGGCTTCCAGACGGGGGAATTCTCTGAAGGAATTCACCTCGTCCCCCAATAATTCATCCAACTCCGGCTCTGCAATTTCTTTACGCCTCACCACTAAGGTTCCCGCCGCCAGATCTCCCAGCCTCTGGGCACGGGAACTCAATAAACAAGACAATCCGCCCACCAGATAAAACACCGGCAGAGAATCCACCACCCGAAACAAATTACGCAAAACGATCTGATTCAACTTAAGCGTCATTCCCCGTTCATCGATCACCTGGAGCTTCATGATACGCTTTCCAATGGTCTGCCCCTTCCACAACCACTCGAAAAATATTCCGTAACCGATCATCACCACAAATTGTAGGCCGATAGAAAGCGCCATCGCCATGTCCCCGGAAATTATCGCCAACACCTGTAAGACAGTGGATATAATCTGAAACAAAACAACCACCATCGCCAGATCAAATGCCCACGCAGCACAACGGGTCACCGGTCCCGCCAGCGGCAAGGAAAACTCCACTCCCTCAGGAGTTTGTATTTTTAATTCTGTCGTTTTCCCTAAAGCCATCTCCCTCTTATTTATCGCGCCCCTTCCGCCACTTCTTGCGCCCTCCCAAATATAAGAACATTATCAACGCGATCAATTCTATCGACCCCAGAAGGATTTTCCATGAATACAATTGAGGCCGATGATACTGAGATAAAAAGGATTCCACTATCCCGGCCCATACCATCATCAAAGAAGCTCCGGCTACCAGAGTGAGCAAATCAGGGCGAATCAATTTCAGTCTCTGCCTCAACCGCAAATCGGTTCCCCATCCGAACATGGCCCGACCCAGCACCACCCCCGCCTGTCCTCCGATAAAGATAGCAGGCAACTCAATCGAACCATGCGGCAATAACCAGCCCAAAAGGAATACGATCTGCCCGTCCGCTATATAGTCGAATGCAATAGCACCTATCATGGTGCCATTAAAAAAAAGCAGAATCACCGTGCCCACCCCGTAGGTGATCCCCATGACCATTGCCATATAACTCACTCTTATATTGTTAGCCATCAAGCTGGCGGAAAAAGTTTGCCTCGATTGAAAATAATCGAATTCATGACGTTCTTCCTTCTCCACCCTCTCCGAGGGCTTTCCAGATAAATGCCCGAACTGCCCTGGAATAAAATCAGCTTTTAGTTCGTAGTCATTCACCAGCATGCCCGCTCCAAAACCAGCCCCGACCAAAAAGGTCCCGAATGATACCGCGAACGCTTTCCAGTGGCGGCGAAAGGTTTGTGGAAAGGTGCTGAAAAACCAGCGGAGCGGAGAAAACCGCGCAATCCGATCACTCTCTTCGTGCAACTGGCTGTAGGCTCTGGCTACCAAGTTCTCCAGGTAGTTTTTGATTTCCACATCTCCGGCAAAAGTTTTGATTTTCACCAAATCCGAAGATGCCCTCTGATAAAGATACTGAAACCGTTGTGCCTCATCAATGCTCATTCTGCGGTTCGGCTGATCGCCTTGCCTTTTCAGCAAAGCCCGTAGCTCGTCCCAGAACGGTCGTTCTTTTTCGATAAAGGCATCTAAATCCAGAATCATATCAGCTGCCTGCGTTTCACGTTTAAATACTGGGTCACCGCTTCCGCGCTCAAGGCCTCATGGTCCGGTAAACTGAGCTCGACCCCAAGATGCCCCAGCCGTCTTTTAATTTCCCGAAGATCACGCCATTGGAAATGTCCGCCCAGGCATTCATATACCTCATTGCTATCACTCGGTATCTTATTGGGCGAAAACAAGGGATGCGCATGCTCCGGACGCACCATATTCACCAGCACCAGATGCTGGCGACTGATCAGAGGAATGCTTTTGTAAAAGCTTTCTGCCGTCAATGGATCGCTGAGATCAACTAACATAACTAACAACGCACGCCGTGTCAGACGCTGCCGCAGAAAAATCATCAATTGCTCAAAGTCCGGCGCCACCTTTTTGGGCTCCATCGTGTAAAGCGCATCGCGCACAACATTATAATGAGCACGACCATTGCGACTGCGAATAAAACGATCCACCCCATCTGCAAAACCCACAAAGCCAAACAGATCCCCTTGTCGCTGAGCCACCGAAGCCAGAATCAGTGAACAATGAAGAAACCTTTCCAACTGACTCGTCACCACATAATCACCACCCGATCCGTGCTCGATGTTTTCCGCAAGAATCCCTTCATCCGCCTCTCCCAGAGGGGCTCGAATTTCCCGAGCACTCATACGGGAGTGATCCACCACCACATACACCTCCTGGGTTCTTTCTATTTGAAATGTCCGCGTCACGGGTTCACCACGTCTCGCCATGGCCTTCCAATCAATGTCGGAAAAATCATCACCCGGCAAGTATTCTCTCAGCTGTTCAAATTCCCGACCTTTGCCCACCTGCCTGCAGGCATGCATACCGCTGGCACCACGGTTTAAAAACAAAGCAGACAAGCGACGCCGTTCTCCAGTCAAGTCCGGATAAGTTCTCACCTCCACCTTCATCGGCAATTTCCTCCGTATCAGCCATAAGCCGAAACGAGAGCTTGTTTCCACATAACAATCTTCGAAAAAATACTGCCCGCGTTTGAGCGGCAACAGACGGTATTCAACTCGATACAGTACACTGGCAGCCAAGCTCTCGATTTTCATCACTGACAGATCAATCGTGCTGAACTCCCCCGGAATCTTTAACCCGTATCTCAAAAACTTCAGTGCCACCCCCTCGCTCACAAACCCCAGAGATAGCGAAAATTCTTTTCCTTTGGTGCAGCGCATGAGCTCCTGAGTAGCGAGTGTTAATCCTTTGAGCAATTGACTCGATACCAGAATATCATACGCCGAAAAGGCGAGAATCAGGGCGGGCACAAACGAAGCAATACCCGCAACCGGCCCGCCGAAAACCACCAGGGTTGTGCAGGGAATCACCACCAACGCTGCGATCAGCAGCAATAATCTGTTGGGAACAATTTTCACCTTGGCACTGCTACTTTTTCCATCAGTTTGCCGATCGCCTCAGCAACCGTTATTCCCTCGATTTCATACTCGGGCCTCAATACCAGACGATGGGTCAAAACCGGATAGGCCATCGTCCGAATATCGTCAGGGGTGACAAAATCGCGCCCTTCCAGAGCCGCCAAGGCCCGGCTCGACAACAGCAATGCTTGAGTGGCCCGCGGGCCTGCCCCTACCTCAATACTGTCGATGGAGCGCGATTGCCGTATCAGATCTACGACATAAGCGGACAATTCATCCTTAATCGTTATTCCCCGCAAGGCCTGCCGGACCTTGTCCAGTTCGCCTACCTGCAGGACAGGCTCGACCACCCCACGTTCCAACATGGCTTCTGGCGACTCGGTTCCCAAGGATCGAGCTGCCAGTTCCAACTCTTCTTCGCGCTCGGGATAGTCCATTTCCACTTTCAATAGAAAACGATCTTTCTGCGCCTCGGGTAATGGGTAGGTTCCTTCGTATTCGATCGGATTCTGGGTAGCAAAAACTGTAAATTCCGCAGGCAGCACATGATTAACTCCATCAATCGTCACTACCCTTTCCTGCATCGCCTGCAGCAGAGCCGACTGGGTTTTTGCCGGCGCCCGGTTGATCTCATCAGCTAGCAAAAACGAGGTGAATATAGCCCCCTTGACCAAATGGAAGGCGCTCTCTTTCATATTGAAAACGTTGGTGCCGGTGATATCCGACGGCATTAAGTCGGGAGTGAATTGAATTCGTGAAAAATCACAGCCCAGAACTCTTGCCATCGTACGCACCAATAACGTCTTGGCTACCCCGGGCACCCCTTCAATCAATACATGATTGCCGGTAAAAATAGCAATCAAGCAACGATCAATCACATTCTGCTGACCTATAATAACCTTTCCTACTTCAGCGCGCGCTTTATTGAGAATAGCTTTCACGCTCTCAAGATCTTCACTGCTGCTTTTTATATCATCTTCCATAATTCTGCTTCCACTCTTTACCTACTTTAAAACCTTTAATTATTCTGCCTTCGGCTCAACACTTGTACCATTTTTTCATAAGCAGCACTGAGAGACAATTCCTTCGGGTTTTGCTTTCGGGTCTGTAACAAGCGCGCCACTTTGCTCTCCTGATCCGGAGTCAATGAGGCAAGTAAACCCTTGTTTCCTCCCTCGCTTTTTTTCCAAATTTCCACACATTGATCCAGCATTTCAGCAGGCTTGACGCTCCTGCGAAGCAAACGAACCAACCCGGAGGAGGCGTCTTCCCCTGTCACAGCACCATCATTTGCAACCAGTCCTCGCTCCACCTCCTCATTACCCGGCACCAGCGATGAACCACTGGACCAAGCGAGCAGTGCGATAAAAATAAACAATCCGGCAAAAAATCCGTGCAAGCGGTAGCGCCGGATCAATTTCATCATCCCCCCGCTTTCCACGCTCCCGTGGAGCGTTTCATCAAATACCACTTTTGGATTGCCGCCGATCAACCACCACAGAAATGATGTATCTCCACCCTTCCACAAAGCCTCATTACTAGTGAAATAAGAATCACTTGTCAGCACGATAGTCCCTTTCCCGTAAGGCCGTTTTACCACCACCGGTAAATCATCAATTTGAGCGATGACTTGCCAGGGGGCAGACGGCTTATCAAAGCGAAACTGACTGTGCCAATTTGGAAATACTCGCGGCAGCCCCACCTCCGGTTCATCGCTAGCTTCAGTAATATCATTCACCGCTCCCACTACTTCCCAACCGTCTTCAGGATGCTCGTATTTTTCCGGCACCATCAACCCTATATCCACATGCCTTAAAAAATATTCCCTCAACTTGAACCCTTCATCTTCATCCTTCCCCTCATCACCCTTCTCATTATCTTCCTCACTTTCATCTACCCCTTCTTTTTTGTCCTCAGTCCCCTCTTTCAACTTCTCTCGCCGTTCAAGCCAGTTATCCTGATTCTTAGACTTATCAAAACTCGCTTGCACAAACTTCGGACTCATAACCACCACCAGCCTCGTGCCCTCGTGAACGGCCTCCATAACCGGTGAATCTTCAGCCAATCTGAGTTTTTTCAGCGATGATCGGGACAGTCCTAATAAAATAAAAGTAGTATCAGGTCCCAGCCCCTTGATCCTCTGCAGGGAAGCAATATTACGACTTACTTTAGTTCCGGGAATTTTTTCCAGAGACTCATAGAAAGCCCGCGCTCCCAAGGGATCGCTGCGCTTGGTGGAATAATGAGGGTAAATATCTCCAGGACTAAAGCGCATTTCCATGATCGCTGTGAAAGCCGTGATCAAACAAATCAGTAGCACCGCAAGGATTAACCATGTTCCGAAAATATTACGTCGCATCCTCCCCCTTTCCTGACGCACCACTCATAGCGGTGATTTGCTCATAGTTGCGAGTAAAACGATCGACCGCGTCCCTCCGGATGTCATGCAAGCCATACCAGACTCTTTCAAATAAACCCACGTTCTCGTTAAATGCTCCGATCAAGTCCGGCATAGACCGTGCTTTTAAAGACAATTCTCCACGATAATCCCGATTCGATTTCGACCGGGTCACTTTTAATAATCCCTGCTCACCCAAATGAGATAAACTCGCCAGGAATAATGCCCTCACGGCGAGCCTATACTCGCCTCTTTCAATTTTCTCCCTTGCCAAACGCATCCACTCATCCTCAGGTAACTGGGTAGCCACAACCGATTCGCTTTCAAGGTCAATCGTTTCCACCACCGCCACTTCCACCTCTTGAGCACCCGTTTGCCTGCGTCTGGCAGCAATTACTTTCACAATCACAGACACCAGAAAAATTCCCATCAAGACCACACCTATAACCGAAGCCATTTCCCCCAAACCTTGCCAAGATTCAAAATCCCCAATCTTATTTTCCACCTCATCTCCTCCGAACAGACGTTTGAGCAAGGTTTTGACCATCTCCACTGCCAGCAAAATAATGACGACCAAAGAAGCCACCAAATCCCTGAAAAAACCCATAATCCCTCCTTCATTTTCATCCACCACTTTTTCACGCGACAAACGCCACTGAAAATGCTTCTCCTGTAAAGTGGATTGTATCGCAACATCAAAGTCCTCTGCCGTCGACATTCCTGATTTCCGAGCGACCTCTGTCTCAGAAACACTCTGGTCTCTTTGCTCTCCACTTGTCTGAGTCATTCCATTCGTTGAAAAACTTAACACCAGTAAAAACGCCGCCACTCTTCCTAAATTGCTGCCTCTTCCCTGTCCCTTATTTCGCCTTTGCTCCCATTCACTTCTCAAGCCCGCCAATCGGCTCAAAAGATCATCCCCGGTTTTACGAGATTGTCCGTAAAAACACCGGATAACATACAGGGTCTTGGTTAACGGACTTACACAGAGAAATACAACTAGAAAAGTTCCGAGAACAAAAGTCGAATTCAGCAAGGTTGCGACAGGATTCATCGTAAAGACACTTTCAATCCCTAATAACATCTTGGCCAAATAAGGCAAAGCCACCGCCATCATCACCACACTCATCCACACAAATAGAGAGAACACCGCAAGCACAACTGCCAGGGCATGATTTTTTTCCCAAGCCCAATGCGATTGACGGGCCGCATCCGATATTAGGTTTCGTAGCGGTTTGTGACCGTAATTCTGGGTTAATCCCAACACACTGACATTCTGATAAAACGCATAAACCCAGACCAGAGGAATCAAACAAATCATAGCCAGAATCAAAGCGGGAATAGCCGTCGATTGAATCAACGCCTGCGCCGATAGATATCTCAACGTCTCCCCGCGACTCCTCTCAACGGACTCACCCGTAGCATTTAACTGCATCCACATTTTCTGACAAAATACAGACTGCCAAACTTTCATCCAAAAATACGCCCCCCCCACTACTAACGAAGCCAAACCCGCGTCCTGGAGAGCAAAGCTGCTTCGGCTCATGTCTGCCCAAAAATAAAACAAAGCAATCACAAACGGCACACTACCAAAATAAAATATGGCCAAGGTTGAAAGCGGCGAAACCCTCAAAGCGTGAAACGCCTCTTCGAGTAAATCAAAAACATCATGCTCCCGATCCTTTTTACCTCTTCTCCTTAGTCCGCCCATTCCTAAATCCTAAATCTTAATTTCTAATTTCTAATTCCTAATTCTTAATTCTTAATTCTCACTACTCCCATACCGTGCCATCATGAAATGCCGATGACATCAACATCAAAAATCTTGCGGCAATATAAAAAAGCATCCATACCGTCAAAAAACCCGCCCCCAGCTGAATTATAGGGAAAACAAAACTTCCCATTCGCGACAGTTTTTCGTCCTCCTTTCCATATTCTCCATCCCGCAAGCAACTGGCGCACGTCAATCGACCATCGTGCTCGGTGATACATTCCCCGCAATAAAAGCGATTGCACTCCGGACACCGGGCAGATGCCGGGCGGCTCAGATGAATCAAGCAGGTGGATTTAGCAACTGATTTCACTATGACTCTTTTTTATGCAAACTTTTCCACATCACTACCTGCACCAGACCAATGAAGCCTAACAGAAGCATTACCGATCCCATGAGAAAAAAATACAAATAAAACCCCAGAGTCGTATCACTATGCACGGTTGCGAAAGCTTTGATATAGACAGCGGATGAAAGGGTAACCGCAGGATTTACGACAGCGGTAGCAATGAGATAAATCACCCCACCTCCCCCTATCGCAAACAAGCTGGCCGCTAAACCCCAAAGCGAAAATCGCAGCCCGTCAGCCGTCAAATGACGAACAGATGACGCAATCGCGAATAAAATCAGCGGCACAAGAAAAACCCCCATCAATTGGGTCGTCCAGGCAATCATCTCACTTTCCCTGTGAAGCTGAAACAACATCAGCGCCCCCATGAGTAACGATGCAGCAAAGGCCGGTAAAGCCGAAGCCGGAACCGCCAAACGACGCGTTATAGCCTGACGCGCGCCCTGATCATCTCCTTGCAGCAACGAGCTTCCGATCTCTACACCGGGCAAACCCTCCTGCGCTTTATTAATATCCTCTTCCAGGGAAACCACCACACTGCGGGCAAAAGGCAGTCGCGTCAGCATCCGCAATCGCTCTTTTTTCAAGGATGTCTGCACATCAACAAAGCAGCGCTGCCCCAATAACAAAGTTCGCACGAACAACACCAGAAACAGCAATGCCAACGGTAAGGGAATGAGCAACATAAGCATTAAGGGACCCAACTCTCCGGGTTCACGAAGATTCATTATCAATCCA
>JAADHD010000424.1 GCA_013152075.1 Verrucomicrobiota bacterium
TGCTACGGGCAAGCAGGTCGGCATCGGGTTTGCGCCATTTGAGGGTGATTTCGCGTTGGACCATGGCTAGTGGCACATCGCTTTTGTGATTGGCGTCTCGGTAGGCATAATAGGCCGCGTCGGCGACTTTTCCGGCGACGATGCGAATTTGCTCAAAGGGTTCACGTGGAGGGCGTCTCTTGCCAAAGGGGATGTTGTTGATGTCACCGCTGGTGCCGTTGGACATGATGCCGAGAAAATCTTTTCCGGGTTCGCGCCGTAGGCGAGATCCGAAGACGGGAGAACTCGCCAAAGTAGTCGGCAGACATCTGACCTCTGGGACCGCCTCCGACATAGTGAAGCGAGTAGTTTCCCAACAGGCAGAGGGGTTTGCCCTTTTTATTGCGAATGGATAAGACGGACACCTCGGGGTCGATTGGTCCGGCAGGTGAGATCAGGCCTTTGCTGCCGGGGTTCATTTTGACGATGTCAGTGGTTTCGCCAAAAGGATTCATCGGCATGGTATTGGGTTGCAGGAACCAGCGGCGGTTGTTGACTTCGTCAGCGAGGTCGTGGCCTCCGTAACCGACCTGGGCATCCTGTAGTGAAGCGTGGGCCTGTATGATGGATTCGGCGATGCCTGCGGTGAGTTGCTTGCGATAAGCCTGGGCTTCAGGGGTGCCGTTCTCATCGGCATGGCCGGTCGGCGCACTGTGGGTGTGGGTGGCGGACACCATCATGTGATTGGTGGCAATGCCGGTTTTTTCAGAAGCGATCTGTTTGGCTTCGTCCAGCACTTCACGTTTGATCAGACAATTGTCGACCACGACAATGGCGATGGTGGTTTTGCCATCACTGAGGACCGTGCAGCGCGAGTGCAGAGGATCGTGGGCGGAAGATGAGGGGCGGGGGCTGAAACTGCCGACGAGATTGAGCGGCCAGATTTCAGGAGTGACGTCGATCGCAGAAATTCCGGCCCGCAGGGGTGCGGCGTGAGTTGAGGGAGTGTTTATTGCCAGAGCGACGATGAGGAGGATGTGGGGGACTCGCATAGAGTGGAGTGTAGCTATTGCATGTCGGCGGTCAACGTGGAACAGCTTTGTAAGCTGTTTTTTCAATCTACGGAGCAGGTTGAATCAGCATTGGCGGTGTGAGTGGCCCCTTTCTTTGCGGCTTCGTAGAGACCTTCTACGCGTAGAGCAGGTGACCATGAAGCGAATTGTGCTCATCAAGCGGTATTCTGTGCCTTGGGTGAAAAGGTGATATGTAGGAAATTGTTGGAAAAGTTCTCTGATAAGTTGCCCTTCCGATTGATCAATGAGCTTTTGTTGGCGAGCGAGGTGTTCGTTTGATGGGAGATCTATAGGTTGCATCAGTTTATTGTTTGAGGTTGCATTTCAACGAGATGCTGAGTTCATTTCAGAAGGACGGGTAATGCTATCAAATGAGGTTTCGAAAGATCTTAACTCGCTGCCTTCTTGGGGATATTTTTCTTCTATGAGGAAGCCTGTTAAACATAGGATAATGATAGTTAAGATGGCAATGATCCAGGCCATAGGAGACTGAATCGTTATGGCGACCATTGGGTGGAACAGAGATTGCGCACTCAGTTGTGTGTCGATTCGTTTCGTTTTAGTAATGATCTTTTGAGTGATCAGTTTTTGGGTGGCCTGTTGGGCGTGAAAGGGGCGTGTCTGATGCGCCATTGAAGGAGTTGGTTGTTTTGGTGGTGGCAAAACGGGGCTTGATATTTCAGAAGAGGGGGCGTAATTGGGGCTATAGTTGGTAGTAGAAATGCCTGCATCTAACGAAGTAGCATTGGGTGGTCCGATTGAGACGGAGAGAGCAGTCGCAGTAAGAGGGGCTGGGGCTGTTTGAAACACAGAAGAGACAGCGGCTGCCTCCGAAGTTATTATTTCTGGCATCTCTCCCGCTTGTGCTAATTTAAACATCTTCAGTGCTGCATTAGCATTTTCTGGACGTTGATCCGGGTGACGCGCAATTAACGTCATTAACCATTCAGCGATTGTTAGCGGGATATCCTGTCTGATTCCTGAAATGTGAGTTACGCTATGATTGGTATGATTGCTCATAGTGGCTGCAGGTGTGTCTCCTTTAAACGGGGAACGCTGTGCCAGGCAATAATAGAGTACGCAGCCAAGTGAGTAGAGGTCCGTTCTGGCATCCAGCGGGTGACGGTCGAGTTGCTCGGGGGCCAAGTAATCAATTGATCCCATAAAGGCACCGGTTTGATCCAGTGTCTGGAGCGAGGGAGTCTGACTGAATTTGGCCAATCCAAAATCCAAAACTTTTACCTGAAAACTTCCCGAGGAAAGCCATTGTAGCATAATATTGTCTGGTTTGATGTCGCGATGCAATAGGCCGAGTTCCTGTGCGGTGACCAGTGGATCCAACGTTTGAGTGGCTACAATAATGAAATCCTTCAAGCTCATAGCGCCGCGGCTCACTATATCTTGAAGTGTGTTTCCTTCGATATACTCCATCACGACGAAAGGCCCCTCATCATCTTCTTCGAAAGCGAAGAGATTGATTACGTTAGGATGATGCAAGCGAGAAAGCGCATCCACTTCTCGATCAAGGGTATGGTTGGTCGCCTCGTTGAGGTGAGTTTCTTCTATTGGCAATAGTCGTTTGATTGCCACATCTCGTTTTAGAGTATTGTCATAAGCGTGATATATAGCACCTACCCCGCCTCGCCCTAGTTTGCTTTTGATTTTATAGCGGTTAGTCATATATGAAACAAAGTTAGTTATTAGGAGAAAAAAAGGGAAGGAAAGCCTGGTTGAAAATACCCGTTCGTGAAGTTTAACGAACGGGTATTTCGAGTTAAGGGAACCAGTTGACAATCCCCTCAAAAAGTCCAGGTCAAATCTACGGTTACTCGTGAGTCCATTAGGTTATCTTTACTGTCGGTTAGAGGAAATTCGTAGGCTGCACCCAAATGTACTCTGTCGGCCAATTTGATTCGGCTACCGAGTCCCAGAGTTACGATGTCGCGATTGGTCCCTGCATTGGAAGAGCCTAAATTAATGAGGTCGCCTCCTTCAAATTGCACCACAGCGGGAACCGCTCCGCCGAGTTGATCGCCAAATCGTGATCCGCCATCGCCTGTTTCAAACACATGGTACCAATTGAGCTCGACCAGGGGAGCCAACCATTCGGTGACCCAGTAGCTGACATGGGCACTGGCAAAACCGGTGGTTGATTCTGCATTGCCGTCAAAGGGAATATGTCCGCCCAAGGCTCCGGCAAACTGTAAGCGCCCCCAAAGCTTAACATCCGAGAGGATCAAGTTGACTGCCCCATTGCCTGTGCCTTGCCATACTGCTGTGTTTCCACTGGGGACTTCAACAACAGCGGAAACGCTCATCACGTGTTGGATTTCAGGTTGATATAAAACAGCGTATTTTAGACCGGCTGCCAGATTAGCCCAACCGCTATCGCTCGTCAGAGTGTTGTCAGGGTTAAAATCGATATAACCGTCTTTAGTGGCCACAAGAGATAAGCGTTCATTAAAGGCAAACTCTAATTGTAAAGCGTAGAGCTGGAAATCACCACCGAGTGGGACTTCACCCAGAATGGTGCTGATCTTGTCAGGCATTGATTGAGAAATAAAGACAGGGTGAATCGTTGTTCTAGGCAAAGCCAGGTCGAACAAAGTGGGATTGGTGATGGGTCTGATCGCACTAGCAAAAGGGTCTGCCTTAGGTGCCGGGTTGCCTTCTTCGATGGGGCCAGCATATGTAGAGCTTACCAGCAGGTAGCCAGTAGCGAGAGTGGCGGATAGGGTAATAATAAAGTTTTTTTTCATAGTAGTGTTGATAGTTAGATGTAGTTGGCCCTCTCGCTTTCATGATAGCGAAAGGGCCGGGTATTTGTCTTTTGAAGTAGAGTTATCCGGAGCTGATACAATTCTCGATAAGTTTACGGCTCATGCCGGTAAAGGTAGCGAGTCTTGTGAGACGTTCGTCGGCGTAGGATAGGTTGATGACCATCAGATCAAGGTCAAGTATTTTGCATAGAGAGTTGAACTTTTCTCCTAGCTCGGCAGCCGATTCCAGCTCTTGCGCTAGCGCGGCATGCCCGCCAGTGCGGATGATAGTCATGACGCCCTCTACCCAGCGTGGATCCAAGCCAATTTTAACATGTACTGCACCAACGATATCGCGGTTGTTAAAATAGGCCTCATCATACCCTCCCTCTACTCCAGTGAAGAGTTCTCCCATCCAGCGAGCATGGGTGGCTTTGAGTGAGTCCACGCGCCCTTCGATCAGAGTAGCTGTTTCGGGGTATAGATCCAGTGTTTCGTAGAAAAAATCGGTAAGCGCAGGGCCGTGTTTTTCAAACACGTGAGCTATGGATTTAAGGTTTTCTGCATCCTCGGAGCTGAATCCGACGAATTTTTTCATTTCGGTGAAGTTATCGTAGCTTGACATAATATTAGTTATTTTTTAGTTGGTTTTGATTAGTGTTTTTTTGTTTTTTATTTCACGCTGAAGCTTTACTGAAAATTGTAATTTTATTTTTCACTTCCATAGAGATCATCCGGTTCAGAACAGATTGCTTCAATCCGGAGGCTTCGATGGCGCTATTATATTCCAGCAGGTAGGACTTGAGGGTGACAATTGACAGGCAATTGGTGAGGTTGAGAAAAGCGTAGGTGATTTGAATCGCCGAACTCTCTCGGAAGGTGGCAAAGGCTTGCTTTATTAGTATTTTTTGCAGTTGGCCTAGTAATGAAGTCAGATTTACATGATCCAGATTATATTGGACCAAAATAAGACCTATGACCCAATGCCAGGTCCAGAACTCATCATCGTATTGACCTTTGATCAACGATGTTACCCATCTTGCCAGATGTTCGTCCGGCAATTGCCCCTGTGGATCCAAATCCTTCAAGATAGCCGCCGTCGGTTCATAATCGAGAAGCTTCTCGTAGAACTCGGCGGCAATTTCTTGAGCGCAGGGAGCCAGACTACTGGTTGCCTTGCGAATGAGCTGTTCGTCTTCTGTCGAAAAACCAGTGATTAATTTAGCCTGTTCTAGAACAGGTTTCCATGAATCTTTTGTCTGGGTTGCAGCAGCCATTGAATTACTCTTTTAAAATCTAGAAACAGGTGAAATAATGAGGTGAGGATTCCTTACATGATGCGCGCGATTTCTTCTGCGGCGCGTTTCATGTCCAGAAATACTAGTCCTAATTTGGCACTAGCGGTGGTTAGAGTAGTTAGCATGCCTTCATCACCTGAGGTGACCAGGATTAAGTTGCCGTTTTCCCCTTTGACGAAAATCTGATCGAGATCGCCACGTGCGAGTTCACTAGAAGCTCGTTCGCCCATTGATAGAAGTGCGGCGGCCATAGCTGCTACACGATCTTCGTCGAGCCCTGCTGGAAAGTTTGAGGCGATCATGAGACCGTCCGAGGAGATGACGGCTGAAGCCTCAATATCTCCACTGGAAGCAGAAAGTGTATTGAGAATTGTATTCAGAGCGTCTGATTTTGATGTTGTTGCCATAATGTTGTGGTTATTTTATTTTGTGTTTAGTTTCATTTTATTTCAGAGAGATATGTTTGAAGTTGCAAATCAGCGAGGACGCGCGCAACCAGCCAGAGTTTAAGTTTTCTCGAATTTTTGTTCGAGTAGGGTTCCACATTGTTTTAAAGCCAGATTTGTGATGCGACGGTAGCTGCAATGTTTTTTTGCATAAGCCATGAGGAAAAAGCGACGTTTGAGGTTCGGAAAATAACGTACTACGGCCAGTTCGCCATCTAGTCCGTAAACCGTCATTTCATCGACTACGCGCACTATACCGGTGCTCTGGGCGCGTTGTGCGGCATATTCAAACATCGATCCGATGGCGACCATGATTTCGGCATTCTTAAGGTTATGGGTTTCTGCTATGATCAAGCCATCTTCGGAAGCTATGGTTAGACCATCCAATTTGCCGAGACTTAGGAATTTTTCTAACAGGGAGGTTATGGTCTCGGAGAATCCGCTTACTTCATTTTCTTTGAGCTCCTCATGTTGGCGAATCAGCTCGTTTGTGCGATCAATACGTTTACTTGCTTCTCGGAAATAATCTCCCGCTTCGATATCAATACCGAACGACGAGGGCTTGTCTGCGTCTTCATTTGTGGCGGTTCCTTTTGAGTTAACCACAGATTCAGGGCTGGTATGGAAGTCACTCATGTTTGTACGGAATTTGATAAGAGGTATGATTTTTTAAAAATAGGGTATCAGTGAGTGCTGTTGACCAGATCTTTTAATAAGGCCCCCATGGGGACGCGTTGATCCAGGAATGCACCTATCAGACGGGGCGCGCGACGAGGGTCGGATTCCGGGTCAAAGCGGTAAGCGAAGGTAGCGTCCTCAGTATAGATAGCCACATAGCCAACAGAATCCATTTCCAGTTCCACTCCAATTGCTTCACTGCCTTCGCGCAGAATTTTCAGTTTTTCAGAGATGATTCCTACGCATTGTTCGTCCAGCTCACTTTCGATACCATGAGAAGAAACTCTGAAAAATCCAGAAGGGGAGGTTTTTGTTTCGCTATTGAGCGGTTCAGATGCAGGACGAGATTGAGGCTGTCCGGGTGTCCAATTTTCACGAGGTTTATTTGCGCTTTCATTGAAGCTCACATCAGTTGCTTTGGGGGGAGTAAGTGTAGCTGGCATGGTTTTATTGAATTATGGGTGCGGATTTAGTTAATAAAGTTACTTAATATGCTTTAAGGATATGTTTTAGACGTAAAATCGAAGTGATTTTGATTTTTTGTGGGGGAGGAGTGGGGGTGTGCAATTCTTGCTATAATCTACGCATTTGTTGCTGAGGAAGAATATAGGAGGAAAAAGAGTTTTTTTACAAACATTATTTTAAAATAAATCGAAAAGCCTGTTCTAAAGGGGCTAGGGGTGGAAAAAATAGCGGAGGCCGCACTTTTATCACAGGAAATCAGAGCTGATTTAGGTCGAAATTGCTCTAAATGGTTAAGCTTTGAGGTGAAGAAAACTCCTCAAATTACGGCTTGCTTTGCTAAAAATTTAAGCAATTAAAACGTTTTCGGATCGTCACTGCATAAATTCTCTCAAAGAGATTGCCGTTCTATGAAATTAACGGTGTCATCGCCAGTCATTCGAAACTTTAAATCAGAAACAAGCAGAGAGGCTCAATCCTCACTTTGCTGCGCCGCAAAAAACTGCACTAACTCTTCTACGGACATGTTTTCGGGAAGCAAGCTGTTTGTGGAATCATCAAATTCACACTTGTCGGAGGTCAATATTTCTGCCCGGCTATCCTGTTCGGTGGCGTCTTCTTTAAGCTCACGTCGATTTAACGCTACTTGGGCAGGGTCTGGCGGGGTGATCAGATCTGATAGGTGGGCTCGTGCTGTGTTGGCGAGAAAGTCGATCTCGTCAGCCATTAAATGAATGATGATTAAGCGGTAATCATCTAAGGTGACGGCTAGTAAATTGCCGCCATTGTAACCGAATGCCATCTGATCGATCTGTCGGCTTTGTTTTTTACATTCCTTGGTCAAGCCGTCAAAAACACGGCAAATTTTCACTAAAGTGGTCGCGGAGCAGGGGAAGTTTTCGTGGAGAATTTCCTCTTTTTTTAGGAGGCAGGTTCCCAGCACAGTGCCGGAAGCCATCAGAACCTCCAGTGGGTTAGAAGTATTATCTTGGTCTTCCATGGTGAAATTGCTTGATAAGTAAAGTATGCATCAGGTTAGTGTTAAATAAAATAACTAAATGATGTCACCCTTTCGTTAATGGGTGGTCAGCATCAATTATCTGAGTTGTGTAACTTATTCTGACTTTCCTTCAAAGATACCCAAACATAAAGTAAAAGTATGAAAACCATTTGAGCTTGGCAAGACTACTAGCCTTATCACGTGATAAATCGCGTTTGTGAGAGCTTGAAAATTGCGCTACAGAAAGACATGCACTTGAAAAGTGAAAATTGGAACAAGGTGACCGTTCATTTGGCAGTTGTCGTGATACTGCTCATAGGGACGCCACAAGTAACTCAGGCCCAGGAGAAGGGCTTTCGTTTTCAAAACGATGATATGGTGGTTTTTGTCGGCAATACCTTTGTCGAAAGAGCGCAGAGTTACGGTTATGTCGAAACGGTATTGGATATCGAAGCCGGTCGACAGGGGGCGAAGGAGGTGCGGTTCCGCAACCTCGGTTGGAGCGGTGACACTGTTTGGTGTGATGCGCGTTCGTATTTTGGCCCACCGCAGGAAGGTTTCGATCGTTTGCAAAAGGGAATGGGCGAGTTGAAGCCGAGCGTCATTTTTTCCAATTACGGAGGAGCGGAAGCGATGGAAAAGAGACTGGTAGGTGAAAGCGAGGGAGAGGCAATAAAACGATTTGTGGACGGTTATACTCGTTTGCTGAAAATGATGGCAACCTCTTCTGGTGAGGCTTTGCGGGAGATCGTATTGGTATCACCGACACCGCTGGAGAATCTGGGAGCGCCCTTGCCGGATCAAACGGAGAGCAACAAGCGCATCGCTCGTTATCGGGATGCGATTGGCCAATTGTCGAAGTTGTCATTGAGCGGTAAAGTGAAATTGCGTTTTGTTGATTTGTTTGCAGCGATGGGGGGTGATGATTTTTCCGGCAAGGTGACGGAGTCACCGCTGACTAATAACGGCATTCATTTTACCGAAACAGGTTATCGAGTTGTGGCGGAAAAGCTGGCTGCTGAATTGGGAATGAAATCGGCAAGCCTGAGCAAGGCGGATGCAGGGGTGGATAAATTGCGAGTGGCGGTGATTGAAAAAAATCGCCTGTTTTTTCATCGCTGGAGACCCTCCAATGAAACTTATCTATTCCTGTTCCGAAAACACGAGCAGGGTCAGAACGCCAAAGAGATTCCGATGTTTGATCCGCTGGTCAAAACCAAGGAGAAGGAAGTTTCTTATTTGAGAGAGCAGGTATTGAACGCTCAACCTAAACCTTAATTATTTTTGTGATGATGATTCGTAACTTATTTGTTGTGCTAGGATGCCTTGCTGCCAGTGGTAGTTTGGTTTTTGCTCAGGGTGGATTGAAGGACATTCCGGATACCCGGATTGAGGCGGCATTGAAGGGGTTTAAATTACCCGAAGGGGCTAAGATTGAAATCTTCGCCTCCGACCCGATGATTTCAAAACCGGTTCAAATGAATTGGGACAAACAGGGGCGCTTGTGGGTGGTGGGAAGCTCGATGTATCCGCAGATCAAGCCAGGTCAGGAAGAGGGGGATAAGTTGTATGTGCTCGAGGATACCACTGGAGACGGTCATGCGGACAAGGTGGTGACCTTTGCCGATGATCTCTATATCCCAACGGCAGTCGCGCCGGGTGATGGTGGAGTCTATGTGGCCAACTCGACGGAGATTCTGTTTCTTAAAGATACCAATGGGGATGGTAAAGCAGATTTCCGCGAAGTGGTGTTGTCAGGATTTGGCACGGAGGATACCCATCATTTGCTGCATACCTTTCAGTTTGGTCCGGAGGGCATGCTGTGGTTCAACCAGTCGATCTACATTCATAGTCACGTCGAGACTCCCTGGGGGGTGAGGCGTTTGCTGGGTGGGGGGATCTGGCATTACCGCACCGAAACGCGGAAGCTGGAGGTTTACAGCAAGGGCTTGGTTAATCCATGGGGGCATGTGTTTGATAAGTGGGGGCAGGATTTTGCTACTGACGGAGCGG
>JAADHD010000082.1 GCA_013152075.1 Verrucomicrobiota bacterium
ATTATTGAATGTGAACACCGCCCCCAATATCTGCAACACATCGAAACCCGGGAGACCTTACCTCTATCTGAATTAGTAGGTAAAAAAATCGCTACTATCAGCGGTATCGCCGTGCCTGAAAGTTTTGAATTCGGAGTCAAAAAATTCGGCGCTGAAATCCTGCTGACCAAGCGCTACACCGATCATCACCGCTACAACGAACAGGAAATCCTGAGCTTCATCAATGAATCTGTCGAAGCCGGAGTCGACATGATCGTAACCACGGAAAAAGACAGCGTTCGTTTCCCCCGCCTCCAACGCATGGACGCACCTATCTATTTTCTCCGGGTAGAAATCGGCATCCTAAGTGGCGAAGAGAGTTTTGCAGAATGCGTCAACCGTATCTGTCAGCCAAGACCCATCGTGCCCGCGCGGCGGTTTTTTTAATTTGGTACTACCAGCCCTATCATCTAAAAAAGAGAACCGCCAATGGACGCGAATAAACGCGAATAAGAAAAAAAGTAGGAATTGCAGGATTCTGACTTCCCTCAATGTTTACTCTTCGAGTAATGCTCTGCACGTCCACGCCGAAGTCCCCATTGAAATCGCGCCATACCGCATGTGCATGGTTCGCGTCATTCTGGGTGTTGGAGTATTCGAGTAGAAAAGTCGGGCCCTGCACGCGATAATAATTTCCCTGACCTCTTTCCGTTCCGCCAGCCCAGACGAAAAGGATTTTTTCAAAACCGGCCGCGTCGATTTTTTTTAAATCAACATCTGCCAGAACCGGGCGCAAGCGACGCACGTATTCTTCAATGAGCGAACGCAGCACCTTCTGTTGATCCGCATTCATTTTTTCCGCGAGCAAGCCCTTGCCTTCAAGTGGGCTGATCTTTGCCACAATCGGAGCGACCACGTCACGCGGTGCTTCGTCAGCGATTAAGGCAAGCTTGCGTTGCCCTTCATCCAAAGATTTCAACAAAGTCCGTGCCAAATCTTCCTCAGCAGCCAGCACCCGTAGCCCTTTCCTCGATCCACTTTTCACATCCGCTGGATTAGCGCCAAAAAAGTTTGGCGTCACTGATACCACCTTGCCCTCGACGATCGTGAAATTGACCGATACGTGATGCCCTTCAATTCGCCAAGCCCAGGTTTTTCCCGGTGCCGGTTTGCCGAAAATGGAAACGTAATACCCGTCTGCACGACGCTTGGGAGCTTGGTTTTCCATTTCCCACACCACCCGTTCCAGACTCATGATAGTCGCCGCCTGGGCAAAGCCCCGATGGCTCATCGCGGTGCTCAATAAGGCAAAAGTCAGCGCTTTCTGATCCTCGCGCATTTCCATCATCGGCAAACCATGCCGCATCTTCGGCCCCTCGAAGGGCTTCGGAATGTAATGCCAATTACGCCGCTCTTCGTCTTTCAGCTCAATGGAGGCTTTGGTTCTCTGCTCGTCCTCCAGGGAGTCCAGAAAATTATTAGCCGCTTCGGCCATCGCATCCGCCACTTCGTGGGCCAGCGCTTGGGAAGGCGTTAGGGCAAAGCCCAGCGCAATGGAAAGGACAGACAACAGGTGGGTTTTAAATTTCATGCTGATACCATCCACGCAATCCCCACACTTGCGCAACGATTTTCTCACTCGCAGCTATCAACAATTTGCACACTCAGACCGAATTTTAGTTGATTCGACCCCTCTTATGATCTCCTTTGCCCTCACCCCTTTTAGCCTCGTAGTGTAATGGTAGCACGACAGATTCTGATTCTGTTTGTCAAGGTTCGAATCCTTGCGAGGCTACCAATAAAATTGGCAGACCGAAAATCTTACGCGTTCGGGAACCGGGACCACACTAAATGTCGCAGGGCTCCCCTCTGGGGTAAATCAAGCTTGACTGGGGCGTTACCAACTACTCTACTATTGACTATGAAGATGGTTATCCTTATTACACTAACAATTTTAACCCTAACCTCGACAGGACGGCCAGAGGACAGGCTCCCTCTACAAACGGAAATCCTCTTACAAAAATTAACCGAATGGGAAGACCAAGAAAAGTCTGCACTTACCAAGCGTGTGCAAATAAAAAGAAATGAAGTAGCCCTATTATTGAAGCAGCATTTAAAAAAAGCGACCACATCAGGTGATCTGAAAACTGCAAACCTTATTCAAAGTAAGATCAATATCCTGACCCCTCAAGTCGCAGTAACTGATAAAAAACCAGCCAAACCAACGCGAAAAGACATCAAATCTCAAATCGTAGGACACAAATGGAAACTAAGCGGTGCCGCCCAATATATAGTTGAAGTCGAATTTTTATCTAACGGAAATGTTGTAGCTGTGGGCCGTGACGAAAAAACGTTCGAACACAAATGGGAAATTACGAACGGAGTGTTGCAATATGGCTATTTTTTAAAAGGAAAACCTATTTGGAGCGAAGTTGAAGTTTCAAAACGAGGCAATGAAATATCATTCACCAAAAGCGGTCAGTTTTACGAGTATAAAAAACTCAAATAGCTTTTGTTGAAAATGTTGTATTCATTCTGATTTTTCATTTCCTATCGAATCTACTCCACTCCCCCAAAACAATAAACCGCATCATCCGATCTCAGAAAAATCTGACCATCACCCACCGCCGGCGTGCCCTGAAAGCGACTTTTATCCCCATCCACCTTATTCACCCGCACCAGTTTGTATTTCGGTTTCGCCTCAATAATAAAAGTCCCGGCTGTCCGACTGACGACCACCAGATGCCCGTTCACCAGCACAGGTGAGGCATAAAAAGGATTCCCCTTCCCCGTCGATCCTGAAGCCGCGCCCTCTATCCTTTCCGCATAAATAAGTTTTCCTGTCAGTGGGTCCGCGCAACAGGCTATACCTTCCTCGCGAATGTAATATAAATACCCGTCATGATAAACAGGCGTGGTTAGATAAGTTTTCACTTTAGAATTCTCCCACAGCGGAGCCGTATCACTCACGTCCCCCGTCATACCTAATTTAAACGCAGTCCCCTTGGTTTTTGGAAACCCTCCCAACAAAACCACATGATCTCCGAACACCAACGGGCTGGAAGTCAGTCCACCGGTCAACCCCATCTTACTGAACCAGCGTGACTTACCGGTCGCGGGATCAATTCCGGACATCTTCCCATTTACCGCGAGAATCAGATCGCTTCGATTTTCATCAACACGATGCAGCACCGGCGTTCCATAATTTTGATCCAGGGCCTTATCCTCGATTTCCCACAGCTTCTTCCCACTCTGTGCATCAAAAGCATAAACTGTGAGAGCCTCATCACCCGCTTTAACGATGACTTTTCCCGCATGTAAAATCGGACTGGAAGCAGAACCCCAACGCCGACTGGATTCCAATTTGTAAACCGATTGCTGCCACAACGGTTTGCCATCCCAATCAAAAGCGAACACACCGGGTTTTCCGAAAAAGCAATATATCCGCTCGCCATCGGTCACCGGAGTGTTGCTCGCATAACCATGGCGAGTCACAAAGCTTTTATACGGATCCTCGATCGCTGCCTCAGCGGCGATAACTTTACTCCACAAAACTTTCCCATCCTTCCGGGTCAAGGCAATCAAATGCCGTTTCACATCGCCAGGGGAACCTCCTCCCGACCCATCGCCATAACCCGTGTAACAGGTCACATACACCCGATCCCCCCAGACGATGGGAGATGAAGACCCCGGCCCGGGCAATTCAGTTTTCCATTTTAGATTTTCCTTATCGCTCCATTTCAACGGGACACGGGAAGTATCGCCATTTGAAATCCCCGTGCCATTTGGCCCACGAAAGCGCGCCCAATTGTCAGCAAGAGCCGAACATGAAGAAGCACAAACGAGTAATATGAAAATCGATAGTCGTCGCTTCATTGCCCCTCCTTCTACACCAGTAACTCACTGCTCATTACTTTCCAATTCAGCCAGACGATAAAATTCCTCGTCCTCGATATTCTCTACAGAAGTATCACAAAAACCCACAACCCGTATATATTGCCTGCGAACTACTGGTGACGCGATCAGCAATGACCTCGCTTCACTCTTGATCGTCTTGCCGGAAAAGTACATGTAAGCTTCAGGCTGTCGACTTTCCTCATTCATGGTATTCAAGACAGACTCATCATTAATATATTCCGGATACAAGTCCTGCAATACCTCGGGAAATTTCCCTCCGTTTTTTGCTGCATAGGCATGGCAGGCTGTGACCAGCATTCGAATCTCTTTCTGCTCTACGGAAATTTTCGCGCTTTCCTGCACTCCCACAAATGCAGGCATAGCAATCCCCGCCACGATTCCTAATGTGAATATTCCCACAATAAGCCCCCCCCCCCCAGTCACAATCCCCGTGATCGCCAACCCTTTACCTCCCAATCGCCCTTGGGATTTGTTGATATTGTTAAGAGCAATGCCTCCGAGAATCAGCGCTGGAATAGAGCCGACCACCCAAGTGCAAAAACTCGACACCCCCAATAGCAAGCTCCAAACCGCCGCCTTTGACGTCTTGGATGCAACCTCGACTTGAGAATTTTCCGCAGTCGGCATAGGGGGTGGCTCATTCATATCCTTCATCATGGCTATGAAAACCTATCGGATCAATTCCTAAATCACTCTTCTCTTTTCTTCATTATTCAATCGCAATTGCCCGTTGTCCATTGCCCCCAGTCATGATAGCTTTCTGTCATGAGATTGTCTCTGTCAGCCTTTTCCCTATGCGTGATCACAACGATCACCACCCTGTTAGTCTGTTTGCCCGCTCGCGCAGATCAAAAAACCGTCACGTTCGAGAAAAAACAATCGGGCACTCACCAACTGCAATACCTTCTCTCCCTGCCTGAAGGATACGACAAAGATCCGGCTAAAAAATGGCCGCTGGTCATTTTTCTCCACGGTTCAGGCGAACGCGGTAGTGACATTAATAAAGTCAAAATGCACGGCCCGCCAATGCTAGTGGACAAAGGGAAAAAGTTTCCTTTCATTCTCATTTCCCCTCAGTGCCCTACCGACAGCTGGTGGTCTTACGAACCGTTAATGGAAATGATCGAAGATGCTGAAAAACGTTATCAAGTTGATCCCAAACGCATCATTCTCACAGGACTCAGCATGGGAGGATACGGCACTTGGGAACTGGCCGCCCACTACCCGAAAAAATTCGCCGCGCTCGTGCCCCTCTGCGGTGGAGGTATTCCCTACATGACCCGCAGATTCAAGGATACACCGGTGTGGGCCTTTCATGGGGCTAAAGATGGCGGCGTCCCCATTCACGAATCCCAGCGCATGGTCGACGCCTTGAAAAAAAATGGCAGCACCAAAGTGAAGTTCACTATTTACCCCGAGGCCGGCCACAACTGCTGGACGGAAGCCTACAATACCGAAACACTCTACACCTGGATGCTAGAACAAAAACTACCGTGATCTGATGTTGCACGTTATCCACTTTTCTGACACTCATTTTGGCTCTACTCCGGAATTTTCGGTGAGTGGGTCCAATCCGTATAAGCGAACACTCAAACTGATCGCCGCCATCCAGGATTTCGACTTCAAGCCCGAGCTCATCATCCATACCGGGGATGTCGTCAATCATCCACAGATTGAAGCCTATGAACTGGCCGTCGAAGCTTTCACCCCCTTCAATGAGTTCCCTCTTTATTTTTCGACCGGCAACCACGATGACGCACGTATGCTCAAACAGCATTTCCCGATGTCTCCGCGAACCCCACTCGTCGATGACGAAGACAGACTCGCCTACCACTGGGACACAGGGCACATGCGTTTTTATAGCTTAGACGCCAAAGTCCCTGGCGACGAAGGCCCGCATGGTGAGATTCCCCAAAATCAGCTCATTGCCCTACGCGAAGACATTGCAAGCCATGACCTGCCTTACGCTGTGTTCCTGCACTTCCCACCATTCCGTATGGGATCTCCCTGGATGGATGAAAAACTTATCCTCACCAACGGCCCTGAGCTGCATGAAATACTAAAACAATCTAGCCCAGATCGATACCGCATACGCGGCGTATTTTTCGGTCACACACACCGTAGCATCCAACTTTATCGCGAAGGCATTCTCTACTCCGGCGTCGCCAGTCCTGTATTTCAGTTCAGTATGACTCCCGATGAGGAGCCCCCCTCAACCGCCTCGGATTCGCCCATCATTTTCAATCACATCACCTTCCTTCCTAACTCCACGGCGATCAAGGAATACACAATCAATCCCTGACATTCACTCCGGCTTCCTCGCCCGGAAGTCAGTACTATTTGCGAAGTTTGCTATATTCGCTTTACTGAACAAAAAATCTCACCTCCTTTAGCAATTATGAAAAAATTCACCATCCTCACAACGGCGTCCGTCGCCTTTGCTTCAATCACCTTGTTCCTCCTCACAAGCCTACAAATATTAGCGGCCGACGAAGGTGTTAAAATCACGGATGGCGACGGCAAACTTCGCATCGAGCTGGATGGTAAACTTTTCACCGAATACCTCTACAACAGCGGTAAATCAGATTTCTTTCCTATTTTCTATCCTGTTCTGGGGCCAGGCGAGGTGCTCATGACTCGCGACTACCCGATGAAAAAACGGAAGGGCGAAAGCAGTGACCACCCTCACCACCGTTCATTATGGTTTGGTCATCATGATATCAACGGCGTCGACTTCTGGGCAGTGGTGACGAACAACAAACAGCCACTCGGCAAAACAGTTCACCAGAAATTCACCGAGCTCAAAAGCGGCAAGGACTCCGGGGGGTTTACCAGCGAAAACAACTACGTTGGTCCCGACGGTAAAGTCATCCTCACCGACGAACGCACCATCGTGATTCACAAACGCGATCCGGAAACCGATGCCCGCATACTAGATTTCACTATCAAATTTAAAGCTTCCCACGGCAAAGTGGTGTTCGGTGATAACAAAGACGGTTGCATGGCGATTCGCCTGCACCCCTCCATGCGTGTCAGTCAACAACGCAAGGATGTCGAAAACCCCATCAAAGCAGAAGGACATATCCTCAACAGCGAAGGTGTGCGCGACAAACCCGCTTGGGGGAAACGCGCCAAGTGGGTAGATATGACCGGCCCCGTCGACGGTAAAGCTGTCGGAGTATCCATCTTTGATCATCCCTCTAACCTGCGTCACCCTACCTGGTGGCACGCCCGCGACTACGGCCTAGTTTCTGCCAACCCTTTTGGCAAACATCACTTTGAAGGTCTAAAAGACCAACCTAAAGCAGGGAATTACACCCTTGAAGACGGCAAAACCCTGACTCTCCGCTACCGCTTCTATTTTCACCGCGGCGACGAAAAACAGGGAAAGGTCGCCGAACACTACGAAGCGTTCAGCAAAGAATAAGTGGCCATCATTGGGACTAGCATCGCCTTTCTCCCGGTGATCAAGGAGTGGATGCACGAGCACGAGGCCTTCCTTGCCTGGATGGTGTCGATTTCTGTCGCCATGTTTGTCCTGTCTCTGCTCGTCACTCCCTTTATAGTCATTCGCATGGGCGAGGATTATTTCCTCGAGCACCGAGAGGCTCCTGAAGAAAGCTTCAAAGGGCAACATCCCATTCTTCGTCTGACCTCCATGGCCCTGAAGAACCTGTTGGGTTTTATTCTCGTTATAGCTGGAATCGCCATGCTCGCACTCCCCGGTCAAGGCTTGCTCACCATTTTCATGGGGCTGATGCTGATGAATTTTCCCGGTAAGCGCGCCCTCGAACTGCGGATCATTCGCATCCCCAGCATCCTCAAAAGCGTCAACTGGATCCGCGCCAAGGCAGACCATCCGCCGCTCAAGCTACCGGCCCGATAAATTATCGACTTCTCCGGTGCTTGCCATCACCGACCGACAACACCTCCAGTCGAACCCTCGTGAGGCCTTGTTCCGTAAAACGTAAACGTCTGGCAACTTTTGGAGTCACATCCAAAACGCGATTACCAACAAAAGGGCCGCGATCATTCAGACGAATCACCACCGAACGCCCATTCGCCAGATTGGTCACCCTGACCTTACAAGGTAAAGGCAACGTTTTGTGCGCACCCGCCAGAGAGTGTGGTCGATAGGTTTCGCCCAAGGCAGTCGTTCCACGATGCAATCCCAACCACTTGCGCTCATCATACCATGAGGCCACCCCCTCCTCACTGTGAACCAGAGCCGCCTCGATTGACATGGGATGATAATGCTGCCCGCGAACCTTGTAAGGGCGCATCTTGTAGCCGTGATACCCTGCCGAACCACATGCGTTAAATAACAACAATGAGATACAAATCACTACCAGGCGCCCTATTTTTTCCTGCATCACTTCATCTTAAATACACAATTTTTCCAATAAACTCAAGAATAAGGCTGACATTTTCGATCCATTCACAATCTCAAAAAGGGGCTTTGAAATTCCGCTCAATTGCACTTAATTTGACCAAAATACTCAATTCATGAAAGCACTACCCACCATTACCCTGATCGCTAGCACTACTTTTCTATTTGTCGCCTGTGAACAAAAAACCGCTCCTACAGAGCCAACCGCTCAACCAAAAGGATCCGGCAGCCAAATGCCAAAAGGTTCAGGCTCACAAATGCCCCCACCTGAAAAAAAGGTTGATGACAAATCGGCGAGTGCCACACCTGACAGCCCACCGGCCGACGGCACCAAGTCTGACTCTACTTTCAATCGGCCCAGCAAGGAAGAACTCAAAAAATCCCTGAGCCCTATGCAATATAAGGTTGCGGTTGAAAGCGGAACCGAACCGCCTCGTGCCAATGAATACTGGAACAACAAAAAAGCCGGCATTTATGTCGACATCATTTCTGGAAAGGCCTTGTTTGCCTCAACGAGCAAATTCAAATCCGGAACAGGCTGGCCCAGTTTTTTCGAACCTATCGACAAAGCCGAGGTAGTGGAAATCGTCGACAGCAGCCTCGGCATGACTCGCACCGAAGTCCGCTCGAAAACCGGTGACACCCATCTTGGCCACTTGTTTCCTGACGGCCCTCAACCCACCGGGCTCCGTTATTGCATCAACTCAGCCTCTCTACGCTTTGTCCCCGCAGATAAGCTGAAAGAAGAAGGCTTGGAGCAGTACGCCAAACTGTTCACCAAAGAATAATCACCCCTGTTGCTTTGCGGAAATTACCCGCCTGCACCCGCTACCCCCACCGCAGCCGGAATCGGTTGGGCAACCCAGGTTTTGGTTTTTCTGCTCCAGGCAAGCACCTTGTTCTCGCCCATCGCACAAAAGGTTCCCTGGGAAACTGCAAGCGACCTTCCCCCTCGCAGGTTTTCCTGATGCCATGATTGAGTGCCCACATCCCACACCGCCGCAGATCCGCTCCCTATCGCGCAAAAACTTCCCTGAGAGCTGATCACCTGCCGGGCTCCAGCTAAATTTTGATAATCCCAATCCTGCTTTTTCTCGCTCCATACCGCCGCCGAAGCATTGCCCAAGGCGCAAAAATTTCCATCCGATTCAATAATTCGAGAACCTCCGGCAAGTCTGGCCGTGATCCACTTGCCTGACTTATGGCTGAATACCGCCGCGTTGGTTGTTCCCACCACACCTACATTTTTCCCACGGGACAGAATGCGATCAAAATCCGCCACCATCTGGGCGAACTGAGCTTCCAGATTTGCATTGGCTGATTGAGCCCTAAGCTCCTCGACAGGTAATAATGAACGCCCACTTATATACCAGGCGGCAGCAAAACCGAGGATGAAAACAAACAGGAAACGAGTGGATTGAGAATTTTTCATAAGATGATTTGGTAAAAATAAACTACCCCACCTCTATCATTCCTGCTTCACTCGGGCGATAAAAAAAATCAAAATTGAAGCGATGCAGTGTAAGACAAAAGTGACGCCATAGGTGCAACATTGTTTCGCCAGCATACACCCCACTTTCTCTCCTCTTATTCGCGTTTATTCGCGTCCATCTAGACCGCCGTAGCTTTAGCGTAGGAGGTTAGCGGTTCTCCCCTTCATTTTTGACCCACTCTCACGCCATCATCCCCGGCACCACATTCCCTGCCA
>JAADHD010000142.1 GCA_013152075.1 Verrucomicrobiota bacterium
GAGTGAGTGTGTTTTCCTGTTGGGAAAGGGATTTTTTCATCCGAGGCATAAGCCTGAACTGAGCCTTTGTCTTCGGCGGATTTTTCCATACCCATCGTCGCCGTGAAAGACTTGGCGCCTGCCGGTAACTTGAAGGATAACAGGGCAGGGGCCTCGATGTAGTAGCCGTGTTCGATCTTTCCTTTGCCGGACGCCGAGCTGACGAAGGGTTTGCCGTCTGGGAATTTTTCTGTGTGAATTTTTCCTTCGCCCTGTTTTTCAATCAGTTCGAGATCGCCCAAATTTACGATCTTGCCATCTTTGAGAGTCACCCGGGCTTGGTGCAGCACGATGTGGTCGAATTCATTTCCGTCACCCATATCGCCTACGCTCAAATATAAAACTTTGGAGCCTTCCTTGATCGCCGTTTTCACCTCCATGCTGGCTTTGATCATCATGCCGGTGGCGGGAATCGACAGGCGGACTTTTTCAGAAAAGTCATCGTGAACCTGTTTCAATTCGTCCTCAGTAAAGTTTTCTCTTTTGGCTTGCAACGTCAACCAGGGTTCAAGAACCCATTTGCCGTAGTGGCTGTCCCAGCGTTTGCTTTTGATGTCTTCGTCGGCGCGGGCAAAGGCTATGTACCATTTGTAAAAAACGCCAGGCATTAGCTTTTCCTTGATGGCGGTATCATAGATCTCCCGGTTGCTGGCTTTGGGTTTTGCCAAAGCTAGCTTCATCGCCGGCATAAGGTAGGGTTTGTATTCTTTTCGCGGACTGTATTTGGGAAGTTTATCAAAGAAGTCATTGTAGAAGTTCGTCAGTCTGCGCTCGACCAATACGAGATAGGCCTGCGGCGTGTGAGTGGGCGAAAGCTCAGGGCTGAATTGGATGCCGTCCGCATAGCTCGCTTCGGCATGGCGGGAAATATCGCGCGCGGCTTTGAAGTATTTTTCCACCATGAGAGGCATCATGGTCATGCTCTCGGCATTGTTATCAAAACCTTCGCCACCCGAGCCATCGCCTGAAAAATAGCGAGCGGGTTTTAGATCGACTCCGGTCAGATCGCGCACGGTGTTGTTGTATTCGGCTTTGTTCAGGCGGCGCAGAGTGAATTTGCCGGGATCCTTGACGGATTCATAATCGAATTCATTGATCGTTTTTCTGATGAATGAGATCAGCTTGATTTTCTCGCCGTCGGTCGGTCTGAGCTTCTTTTTTTCCGGCGGCATCACACCGGTTTCCACCTGGTCGATCACGCTGAACCATTTCTGGAGGTGGACTAGAATGTCCTTCTCGACTTTGTAAGCGTCAAAATTAAGGCCGCCTTTGTGTTTGTCGTCATCATGGCAATCAGCGCAGTATTTGTTGAGAATCGGCTTGATCTCGTCGTAGCCTTTTTGGAAGTCGGCGAGCAGAGGGGAGCCGGAGAAAAACCAGAGTATGGCGATGCCCAAGCATGCAGCGATACTGGGTAAGTTTCTTATTTGTATGAAGAGGGGGGTCATTTTATGGAAACGGATTTTCTTTCAGAGGTGGCGGGAGCTTCGCCTTATATTATAAGGAGAGAAGGCATGGAGGGGTTTGTTGGTTTCATCTTCTGTTACCTCGGTGAGGCGTGATGCATGGCCACTGATTGTTCATTCAAACATAGAATTGCTTCAGCCGCACTGAGAATCTTGCGTTTTGATTATTGCGTCGCTGATGGAACTCCTGTAATCATCTAATCACATGAGCGAGGCATCAGACCAATCTTCCGACAGCACATCGATTAAAGTGCGTTGTTATTTTGTTCGGGAGCGGAATGTTCTGCTCACACGAGCAGAGTTTTCCGAGTTGTTCACCGATCATTACCTTCACCTGATGGAGAATGAAATCCGCCATGAAGGGGGGGCGGATCAATTGCTCAAGGATGCTTTGGCGGCGATCACTTTACACATGGCGTCACGCCCGAGAAACGAAACGACGGCCTGGACTTTGAATTTCAAGGACCCTCCGGTGAATGTGTTTGCGGCGGGAAGCAGTCAGACGGGAAATGTGATCGCTCGCTTAACTACCGAGAATGTAAAAGTGGGGGATCAGAATATGTTTTACTCCCAGGTAATCAGAGAACCGGAAGCAACCCGTCAAAGCACGGTGACCTTTGAAGATTACGATGTGTTTAATGCCGTTGAGAGTTTTTACCGACAAAGCGAGCAACGGCCGGCAGCTTATTTCCATATGGATGCGGAAGATATTGTCATGATCACCGCCCAACCGGATTGTGATCTTGAATGGTTTGTGAACCTGGATGACGAAAAGGTCAAAAAAATCGACCAGGAGGAGGAACTCAGTTTGTTGGAGACTCGTGAGTATCACTACGGTTGCGGTTGCAGTCTGGACCGCATTTACCCGATCATAGCAGGAATGTCGGAAGGTAGCCTTGCGGAAGTGTTCGCCGGTCAGGAAATCGCGAATGCGAGTTGCCCGCGATGTGGGGCCCGGTATCGCATTACTCGTGAAGGGCTAGAAGCTTTCATCAGCGCGCAGTAAAAACTGGATCATACCAGAAGGAATGAACTGGGAACTTCGTTATTCGAGCTTATCCCCACTGTTTTCTAGGCTCAATCTGATTGCGCGTTATTCTAACGATGTTTAGAAGAGTGCGTAAATCATACCAAAATGAGCCGACTCTTTACAAGACGCTGAATTCATTCAGAGGCAGGCTTCCACTGTCAGTTTTCAGGACCTGCTTCCACTGTTGGTAAAAATGCTACGAAATAAGAGCTTTATTGATATTGTGGATCGTTGGGTAAGAGGTGAAAATGATAGACCAGTTGAATTGAAGACAATGGAAACATTGTTCATCCCCACCCCCTACTTTTATTATGTTTGATTTTCTTGCTGAAGGCAAAGCTCCTATATGTGGCGCTAATCGCTCGCGCCGTGAATTTTTACAAATCGGAGCGCTAGGATCCATTGGTTTGTCCTTGCCTCAATACCTGGCAGCCAAACAGGCGGGCGGGGTGGACAAGGGTAATGACAACAAGGCCTGCATTTTGATTTTTAATCTTGGCGGTCCGAGCCAGCTTGACCTTTGGGATATGAAACCCGATGCGCCATCCGAGGTGCGGGGACCTTTCAAACCGATTAGGACAAAATCACCGGACATCGATATTTCAGAAATCCTGCCACTGCACGCTAAAGTGGCTGACAAGTTTTCACTGGTGCGTTCCTGTCAGCACAGTGGTGCGGCAGTTCACGATGCGGGCTGGCAGATGATGCAGACGGGTCGGCGTTTTACCGGTGGTGTGTTGACGCCTCATGCAGGCGCCGTGTTGAGTTATCTGCGCGGCAGGAAGACGGATCTTCCTCCTTTTGTGGTGTTGCCGGAATTGATGGGACGTGGGGGCGGTAATCTGCCGAATGGTCAGGCGGGTGGGTTTCTGGGGAAAGCACATGATCCCTTTGCGCTAATGGCGGATCCGTCTGAGAAGGATTTTAAGGTGCCTGATCTCTTGCCGCCGGATCAGTTTGGTGCCAGCCGACTGGAGCGTCGGCGCAGCATGCGGGAGATCGTGGATCAAACGGTCAAAAATTTCGAGACCAGTGAGGACGCGCGGTTGCTGGATGAAAACTTTCAGTCAGCCTATCGTATAATGACCAGCGTGGAAGCGCGTGCAGCTTTTGACTTGTCGAAAGAGCCGGAAAAAGTTCGTGAGCGTTATGGGATGAACCGGGTCGGTCAGTGTTTTCTGCTGGCTAGACGATTGGTGGAAAGCGGAGTGCGTTTTGTGACGGTGAATACTTTTCTTACGGTGTTCAATGAGTTGTCCTGGGATATTCATGGATCAAAGCCTTTTGTTTCGATTGCTCAGATGAAGGATGTGATTGCGCCGATGTATGACCAGGCTTATTCGGCTTTGATCGAAGACTTGTTTCAACGCGGAATGCTCGACGACACCATGGTGGCAGGTCTGGCGGAGTTCGGCCGGACGCCGAAGGTCAACCCTGCTGGTGGACGTGATCACTGGCCGCAATGTTTTACGGTGTCGTTTGCAGGTGGAGGAGTTCAAGGAGGGCGCGTTGTGGGTGCCAGCGATCCGATGGGAGGCTACCCGGCAGAGCGTCCAGTTGAGCCCGGTGATATCGTGGCAACCATTTTTCGTGGTCTGGGTCTGAACCACGAAAGTCATTTGCCGGGTCCTGCGGGTCGACCCTTTCCTCTGGTGGATTTTGGTAAGGAGCCGATTCGGGAATTGTTTGCCTGAGGTGTTTGATTTTATTGACATGATCATTTGCATGAAATTTTGGAAAATAGTGGCCCTGGTTTTTATGTCTTCCGCTTTAGCGGACGGTGGTGATCTTAATGCCGCAGAGAAAGCGTCGTCAGTAAATGGGCTTGCGGTTTTGCCGGTAAAGAGTGTGCTGACCGGCCCCGAGTCACTTCAGCGTCTCATCGTGTTGAACCGCGATGGGGATCAATTGCGAAACGAAGCAAAGGGCGTTCGTTTTTCTTCGAGTGATGAGAAGGTGGCGAAAGTTATCAATGGGGTGGTCACTGCCAAGGGCAACGGCAAAGTTACGATTACTGCCACAACTCCCACGGGATTTACGGCGATTTCTGAAATCGAAGTGAAGGGGATAAAAGTTGCAAACGAGTGGAGTTTTCGTCGTCACGTCATTCCCGTTTTGTCGAAGCAGGGGTGTAATATGGGTTCATGTCACGGGGCGATTGCCGGTAAGGGGGGTTTTCGTCTGAGTTTGCGTGGATATGATCCGGAGACCGATTTTAAACGCATTACTCGTGAAGCGCGCGGACGTCGAATTGAGCTTGGGGATCCCGGCCGTAGTCTGTTGCTCACTAAATCCACCACGGCGTTGAAGCATACTGGTGGGCGTTTTATTGAAGTGGGATCACGGGATTATCGAGTTCTTTCCGAGTGGATCGCTGCGGGTGCTCGCCCTCCGAAGGAAGAGGATGCGCGTTTGGAAAAGCTGGAGGTGTTTCCTGAGCTGTCGACTCTGAAGGTGGGTGATTTTCAGAATATTCTGGTTAAGGCACATTACACGGACGGACGAGAGGAGGACGTGACTCAGTGGGCGAAGTTCACTTCGTCGAATGAAGCGGTTGTCACGACCGATGACAAGGGGCGGGTGACGATTGTCGGCAACGGTGAAGGCGCGGTAACGGCCTGGTTTTCCAGTCAGATTGTTCTCGCTCGCTTTTCGGCACCCTTCCCTAATGACATTCCTGATGAGGTGTTCACTAATGCGCCACGTCGCAATTTTATTGATGACTTGGTATTGGAGCAATTGCAACGTTTGCGTTTGAAACCCTCTCCCCGGTCGACCGATTCTGAATTTATTCGGCGCGTGTATATCGACACGGCGGGTATCCTGCCGACGCCCGAAGAAACCAGAGAGTTTCTGGCAGACTCGGCTCCGGACAAGAGAGATCGTCTGATCGATCATTTGTTAGGACGCAAGGAGATGGTCGATTATTGGGCTTATCGATGGTCTGACATGCTGCTGGTGAATGGGGGGCTACTGAGACCGGAACCAGTTAAGGCATACTATCAGTGGATACGCGAGCGGGTCGCCAGAAACGAACCCTGGGATAAGATCGTCAGGGAAGTGGTGACGGCTCGCGGTGAAAGCACGGTAAATGGCGCGACCAACTTTTTTGGTGTTCATCAGGATCCGGAGACGATGGCGGAAAATGTGACGCAGGCTTTCATGAGTTTGTCGTTGGCCTGTGCGAAATGTCACGACCATCCCTTGGACAAATGGACCAACGATCAGTATTACGCTTTCGCCAATTTGTTTTCACGGGTTCGAGCTAAAGGGTGGGGAGGGGATTCGCGTAGCGGTGATGGAAAACGAACGATTTATGTCGAATCACGTGGTGATTTGATTCAGCCCCGCACAGGAAAACCACAGCCGCCAACTCCTCTCGACGCGGAGCCGCTCCCGCAGAACAACCCTGAAGACCGGCGTGAATATCTCGCCGACTGGTTGACTTCCCCTGACAACAAACACTTTAGTCGTTCGATTACCAACCGTGTCTGGGCGAATTATTTTGGCCGGGGCCTGGTTGATCCGGTGGACGATTTGCGCGCTTCGAATCCCGCCAGTAACGAGACTTTGCTGGCAGCGCTGTCAGCATACACGGTTGAGCAGAAATTCGATCTAAAAACATTAATGCGGCTGATGTTGCAAAGCGAAACTTACCAGCGAAGCAGCGTGGCTCTGTATGAGAACCGTGATGAAGACCGCTTCTTTTCCAGGCAATATCCGCGTCGCCTGATGGCTGAAGTGCTTCACGACGCGGTGGTGAGTGTCACTGATGTGCCGAGCGAATTCAAAACGGTCGCCACTCAAAAAACGGATTTTTATCCGAAAGGGACTCGAGCCCTAGAGCTGTATGATTCTGCAGTGGACTCGTATTTTTTGAGCGCCTTTGGTCGCAATGAGCGCGCGTTGGCCTGTGAATGTGAGCGTTCCAATCAACCGAGCCTGATCCAGGTGCTGCATATGTCGAATGGGAATACGATCAATGATAAGTTGAGTGACAAAAGCTCAGTGGTGGACCGTTTGCTGAAGAAAAAATTGAGTGATTCACAATTGGTGGAAGAAGCTTATTTGCGCTGTTTGTCGAGAGCGCCAACCAAACGGGAGTTGGATGCTTATGTGAAAATTCTGTCAGGGACAAAAGCGAAAGAAAAAAAGGAAGCGCTTGAGGATTTGTTCTGGTCGATCATGACCAGTCGGGAGTTTTTGTTTCAACATTAAGTGGAGTTTTTTATGATTGTTTCATTGTCTTATTATCAAAAACGGATCACAAAAATCGCTGTCGGAGCGGTGCTGTCGTTGGGCCTTGTTTACAGCAGTGCCGCCGCGCCTGATTTCAAAAAGGATATCGCCCCATTGCTGAGGCAATATTGCGCAGGCTGTCACAACGATGATGACTTTGAAGGCGACTACTCGGTCGAGCGTTATGCCGATCTGGTTGAGGGCGGTTCCAAGGGTTCGTTGTTGAAAGCTGGCGATGCGGACGGCAGTCGCTTGATCAAAATGATGAAGGGGAAAATGAAACCCTACATGCCGCCACAGGATGACCCACAGCCTTCAGAGAAGGAAGAGGCGGTTCTCAAGGAGTGGATTGCCAGCGGAGCTATCGGGCCGGAAGCCAAGCACGACATCTCGATTCTTTCGACCATGGAGGTGCCGAAAATTGCAGCGGCGTCTGTCGGGAAACCGGTGACGGCGATGGAGACTTCTCCGGACGGAAAAAAATTGGCGATTGCCAGGTTTCAAGAGGTGTTGATTACTAAAGCAGATGATCAGAAAACAGTTTTGACTCGCCTGCCCAAACTGACGGGTAAAATCAATGCTTTGCATTTTTCGCCGGACGGCAAGCGTCTGTTGACTGCCTCGGGCATAGCAGGCTTGAAAGGAGTGGCGGCTTTGTGGGATCTAAAATCAGGTAAAAAGCTGCTTGAGTTTGGAGAGGGTTATCACCGTGATATTTTATACGATGCCGAGTTGTCACCCGATGGCAAAACGTTGGCGACAGCGGGTTACGACACAAAAATAGGTCTTTGGGATGTTGCCAGTGGCAAGCGTTTGAGATCGATCGAAGTTCATAATGCTGCGATTTATGATCTTGCCTTCAGCGTGGATGGTAAAGTGCTGGCTAGTGCCAGTGGAGACCAGACGGTGAAGTTGTGGCAAGTCGACAGCGGTCAACGCCTGGATACGCTGAATCAACCGCAGGGGACACAATACAGTGTGGCCTTTACCCCAGACGGGAAACACATTCTGTCAGCTGGAGCGGATAACCGCATCCGCATGTGGCGTTTTATATCCAAAGACAAACCGACGATCAATCCACTTGTTCACGCGCGTTTTGCGCATGAGAGTGATGTGATCAAAATCATCGTATCGGCGGACGGGAAACGTCTGGTTTCATCGGGGGATGATCGATCGGTGAAGGCCTGGTCGCTACCTGGTTTGAAGCAAGTGAAAGCCTGGGGGGATCAATCGGATGTAGCGACAGCGCTGGCGATGACGGGTGGTGGCGAAGGGGTTCTGGCGGCTAGAATGGATGGAAGTGTAGGTCAATTCTCCTTGAAGGGATTGCAGACGAAGACTGAGAAGGCAGTGGTAGTGGTGGTGCCTAAAACTGAAGCACCGAGTCCGGATGTCGCGGAGCCTAAATGGACAAAAATTCAGGAGAAGGAGGGCGTTGATGTGCCGGTCACCACGCCACCGCTTGAACTTAGCGGAGTGATCGATACTAGTGGTGACTTCGATGATGCGCGCTTTTCCGCCAAGGCGGGTGAGCTTTGGATTGTTGAGGTAAACGCGGCCCGGTCAAAATCCCCGCTCGATTCCAAGATTGTGATTATTGACGCCAAGGGGGAACCGGTTGAGCGAGTCCGGCTTCAAGCAGTAAGGGATTCGTGGTTTACTTTTCGTGGAAAAAACTCGGACACCTCGGATGATTTCCGTATCCATAACTGGCGGGAAATGGAGTTGAACGAGTATCTTTACGCCAACGGTGAGGTGGTGAAGTTGTGGCTTTATCCGCGCGGCCCGGATTCGGGTTTCAAGGTCTATCCGGGGTTTGGGAAACGGCATGGGTATTTTGGCACCACTCCTCTGGCGCATGCGCTGGGCGAGCCTTGTTATATCGTGAGGCCGGTTCCGACCGGCGTTGATCCTGCTCCCAATGGCCTTCCGGTTTATACAATCTACTACGAAAACGATGATGACCCTGAGCGGCGTTGGGGCAAGGATTCACAATTGTTTTTTACTGCGCCGGCTGATGGAGAATACCGGGCGCGGGTCAGTGATGTAAGAGGATTTGGTGGTAAGGATTTTAAATACGTGATGAAAGTCCGCCGAGCTAAACCGGATTTTAAAATTACGATCAGCGAAGCCAAAGAGCTGGCGGTGAGTCCAGGCAGTGGGCGTGAGTTCGAATTGACGGCCGAGCGAAGTGATGGATTCGAGGGGGAGATCCGGGTGGATATCAGCGACCTTCCCAAAGGCTTCACTGCGGCGACTCCCGTGGTGATCCAGAAGGGACAGCTCAAGGCGGCGATGGTGATCAATGCGGCAGCGGATGCTCCGGCGGTGGATAAAGCGAAGATCAAAATTGCTGCCAGTGCGCTCATTGGTGGGCGGGAAGTGAAAAAGGAAGTGGTCGCTCCGAAAAGTGTAAAACTTGCCGTGGCGCCGAAGCTGTTGATCGAAATCGAACCCGACGGAAAATCAGGGAGTCCGAAAATTGAGAAAGGCAAGCCGATGGAACTGACCATTCATCCCGGGGAAACGATTACAGGATTTGTGACGGCGGATCGCAAGGATTTCAAGGAGCGTATCGATTTTGGTAAGGATGAATCCGGGCGCAATCTAGCGCATGGATTGATCATTGATAATATCGGTTTGAACGGTTTGATGATTC
>JAADHD010000401.1:0-1429 GCA_013152075.1 Verrucomicrobiota bacterium
GATTTGCAGATTGGTCCTGAAGGTGCGCTATATGTGGCGGATTTTTATAACCGGATTATCGGTCATTATGAAGTGCCGCTAGATCATCCTGGGAGAGATAGGGAGCGAGGGCGGATCTGGCGGATCGTGAAAACGGATGGAGAGATGAAACCGCCTCTTACCCCAAAGCCCCTCAAAGCAGACAACCCGATTACCAACTTGAAATCCGCTTCGCCCTTTGAAAGACGAGCAGCCGCGGAGGCATTGCAGTTTGACCCTAAGCTTGAATCATTAAGCCCTTTACTAAAATCCCTATCAGAAATATCTAAAGAGGACACTCATCTGCGTCATGGGTTGAGAATGGCAATTCAGAGACATCTTGAATTGCCCGGGGCTTTCAACTCGTTGCCAAGCAAGCCCAATCAAGAAACCCTATCAATAGCTCTGGCAGTAGGGAATTCGGCGGCGGCGAATTATATTCTTCGCAACAAACCCCCATATGAATTGAGAACTGCTGAATTGAAACATATCGCCCGTTACGGAGATCCGATCACCTTAAAAAGATTACTTTCATATATCATAGTTCGCACAGATTGGGATGTTCCAGAGAAACGTAGTTTGAAAGATGTTGCTAATCTCAACGCTATACAACAAGGCATTGAAGAGCGCGGAGAATCAAAGCCGAACGCTGTACTACTCGGATGGGCGCAATTCCTGGCTCGAGAATTACTCGATCTGAGACAGCGTCAAAAAACAGCTGACTGGACAGAGCTTCCGCACCCCGAAAATCCAAAAAGCACATCTCCCTGGGTTCTTCAACAGCGTAAGCGTGCCGATGGTGTGGAAACAGATGTGCTTTCGAGTCTGCACCTAGGGGAGAAGCGGGCTGAGCAACGAACTGGCATTTTGCGCAGCAAAGAATTTCCTGCCCCAGCATCGCTCTCATTCTGGATCAACGGCCACCGTGGCAAACCCGATCAAAAAGCGCACGATCACAATTTCGTTCGCCTTGTAAATGCCAAGTCCGGCGATCAATTGGCGAAGACGTTTCCGCCGAGATCCGATGTCAGTGAAAAAATCGTCTGGGATCTACGCAAACACAAAGGAAAGCCCGTTCAGTTAGAAATTATCGACGGCGACAGCGGAAAGGCCTTTGCCTGGATCGGCATCACACACATCGAACCCCGCGTGATCAACATTATGTCCTTTATAAACTCCAACTCTGTAACTAAAGCACTGGGACAACTCGCATCGATGTTGAAAATCACTGCACCCGTCGACTTGCGCGACCGATTGAAAAAATTCCTTCCGCCTAGCCCCGCTCCACCACCCCTGCCAGTGTCAAAAGAGCAACGCAAGCAACTCGACGAGTTGATTGGCTCCCGCGTTAAATCTTTTACGGCTGTAAAACCTGACATCACCAAAGGCGAAACCATCTTCACCACCAACT